>CAWUOG010000173.1:0-6330 GCA_963923875.1 uncultured Alphaproteobacteria bacterium | reverse complement strand
GCGGGAGCGTCCTTGGTCAGGAAGGTCCAGCCGATCCGATGGCGCTCGAGCAGGTCCTCGAGCTTGGTCTCGCCGCGCAGCCCGATCGCCTCGTTGTAGCGCTTGATGAAGTCGCCACCATAGAGCTCGGCGCGGCCGTCGATGAAGGTCGGCACGCCGGCGCCGATCAGGTAGCCGCCGAAATTGTAGTGATTGAGCATCGGCCGCTGCAGCAGGCCGTTCTGGCGGGCCCATTCGAGTGCGGCCTGCGGCATGATCGCGGCCGGCGGCTGCAGATCGACTGTGCGCAGCATCACCGTCGCGAACAGCGCCATGACGGCGAGGCCGAGCGCGGTGGCCGCGGCGCCGGCCGGACGCGCGAGCTGCTCGACGCGGCCGAGCAGGCCCGTGCCGGCGGCCGGCGTGTTGCGGGCCAGCACCGGGAACTGCCGCGCCAGCAACGGCGCGAGCGCGAGCGGCGCCAGCGTCGCCAGCAGCTCGGCATTGCGGGCATGACGCAGATAGAGATGCAGAAGGCCGATCACGATCAGCAGGCGCAGCAGCGGCAGCTTGAGGCCGCGCGACAATGCGAGGTAGAGCGCGACCAGCAACACGATCTCCTGTGCCGACTGCTTCTGGAAGTCTGGCGACTTCCATTCGGCGATCGTGTTCAGCACGTCGCCCAGGCCGAAGATGCGGCCGGTGACCAGGATCGATTCGGGACCGTAGGGCGTGATGCAGGCAACCAGCAGCGACGCCACGCCGAACTTCAGCCAGGCGAAGAACAGGCTCTTGCGTTCGCCGCTGTCGCGCGCGCCGACCAGCGCCTCGAGCGCGAAGGCGCCGGCCAGCATCAGGCCGAGCGTGAAGCCGCCATGCATGTTGGCCCAGAACAGCATGGCCAGCAGCAGCAGCGGCTCGGGAGAGCGGCGCTCCTCGACGGCGCGCACCAGGCCCGCGATCCAGACCAGCATGAACGGGAAGGCGAGCACGTGCGGGCGCGCCAGGATGTGCGGCGCCATCATCACCGCGGCGCCGATCGTGAACATCAGCGCCGGCAGTGGCTTGAGGTCGCGCAGTAGCAGGCGGAGGAACAGCGCGAAGCTCGCCGCGACGGCAGCGGCGCCGAGCGCAACCACGCCCATCCAGCCCAATCCGTCATAGGCGAGCGCGAGCAAAAGCTGCGACAGCCATTCCTTGGCGATCCACGGCTCGCCGAGAAAGGTGAAGGAGAACGGATCGACGTCGGGCACCGTGCGATGCGCCAGCATCCAGTTGCCGACCGCGATATGCCAGTGGCTGTCGGGATCGGCCAGCAACGGCATGCCGTCGGCGTTGACCAGACAGATGAACAGCAGCACGCCCAGGATCAGTGGCAGCGAAAGCGCCAGGGGCGAACGGGCCGTGCCGAGATCAGGGGAAACCGAAAGGCCGGAAGTGACGGCCATCAAAGGCTCCAAAATTACTGAAAGAAATTTATTTAATTTATTGAATATACTCGATTTTTGACTTGTCGGCCAGCCCAAAACCATGAGCCGCGACGACACCCTCGGAAAGCTGCTCTATTCCCTGCACGGCCTCATCCTCGCCCACGGAGACAACGCATGGCGCACGCCACCGGACGCATCGGCACCGACAGGTACAAGACCGACATCGCCATGGGCCATCACGCGCTGGTCGCCGACGAGGGGCTGGAATTAGGGGGCAAGGATCAGGGGCCCGCGCCGTACGATCTGCTGATCTCGGCGCTGGCCGCCTGCACCGTCATCACGCTGCGCATGTATGCCGACCGCAAGGAATGGCCGGTGACGGCGGTGCATGCCGACATCCATTTCCGGCGCGACGACGCCAAGGTCGAGAGCATCGACCGCGTGCTGCGCATCGAGGGCGCGGTCGACGGCGAACAGAAGAAGCGCATGGCCGACATCGCCGAGCGCACGCCGGTGACACTCACGCTGAAGCGCAGCCTCGAAATCCGTACTAGGCTGGGCTGAACGGAGGACACCATGCAATTCGGCTTTTCCGCCCCGACCGCGGGCCCGCTGGCCAGCCTCGACAACCTGACCCGGCTGTGTACCGGCGCCGAGGCGCTGGGCTATCACTATGGCACGTTCAGCGATCACGTCGTGATCCCGACCGACATCTCCTCGCCCTACCCCTACAGCGCCACCGGCGAGTTCATCAACGCCGGTACCGGCGAGCGCAACGAGCAGCTGATCGAGCTCGCCTTCGTCGCGGCGCGCACCAGCACGCTCCGGCTGGTGACCTCGGTGATGGTGGTGCCGCACCGGCCCGCGGTGCTGGCGGCCAAGCAGCTCGCCACGATCGACGTGCTGGCTGGCGGCCGGGTGACGCTGGGCATCGGCGCGGGCTGGATGAAGGAGGAGTTCGAGGCGCTCGGCCTGCCGCCCTTCGAGGCACGCGGCAAGGTCACCGACGAATACATCGCCGCCTTTAAGGAGCTGTGGACCAGCGACCGGCCGCGCTTCGCGGGCGAGTTCGTGAAATTCGACAAGATCACCTTCGCGCCCAAGCCGCCGCAGAAGGGCGGCATCCCGATCTGGGTCGGCGGCGAATCGGGACCGGCGCTGCGGCGGACGGCGAAGTACGGCGACGCCTGGTATCCGATCCCCAACAACCCCGCCTTCCCGATGGACAGCCTCAAGCGGCTGGAAGCGGCGATCGGCAAGCTGCGCAAGATGACCCAGGAGGCCGGACGCGATCCGAAGTCGGTCGGCGTCACGATCCGCTTCCCGCGCTACGGCGACGGCGTCGACGCCAAGACCGGCGACGGCGAACGGCGGCTGTTTTCCGGCAAGGCGGCCGACATTGTGGCCGACATCAAGGCGATGTCGGCGCTAGGCGTCGGCTGCATCGACACCGGCTTCGGCGGCAGCACGGTGCCGGAGATCCTCGACGAAATGAAGAAGTTCCGCGACGAGGTGATGGCGAAGGCCTGATCCGGCCGGCCGCAAGTTTCCGGCACACGACTGAATTCAGGAGTGAGCCGCAGCCTCGCCGTTTTCAAGAGGGTGACCGCGGCGGAAGTCGTTGCGGCCGCAGACGTCGCGGCCGCGCGCAAGGAACAGTGGCCTTGTGTCGTGAGCGTAACCCGGCTCGTCACGACGCTCGGCGCCGTCGTGGTCGAAGTGGCTGGTCGACGGCATGAAGCGCAGCGCGTACCCCGCGCGGGGAACGTCGCCGCGATTGTGGGTCGCGCCGTGCACCGTGTAGACGTCGAACATCACCATCTGGCCAGGCTCGAGTTCGATGTCGACGGCGGTGCTCTCGTCGAACTCGTCGCGGGCGAGGCTGCGGCGGACGATCATGTCCTTGCGGTCCTCGAACACGTGCTCGCCGATGCGCTGAGCGGCATGCGAGCCCGGGATCATGCGCAGGCAGCCGTTGCGCGCCGTACTCTCGGTGGCGGCGATCCATACGCTCGTGGTGGCGAGAGGCTTGATCGGCCAGACCTGCCCGTCGCGGTGCCAGCCGGTCGCTGGCCCGCTCAGCGCGCGCTTGTAGAACAGGGTCGTCCCCCAGAGCACGATGTCGGGACCGACGACCTGCTCCACCATGTCGACGATACGCGGATGCAGGGCCACCCGTTTCCAGTAGTCCGGCCTCCGCACCTTCACGCCCTGCACGCCGCTGCCCGGCACGTGCGGCGCAACGATCGACTGGTCGAGCAAGGTCGGATTGTCCTCGACCAAGTCGGCCACCGCCTGCTGCAAACCGGCGAGTTCGTCACCCTCGAGCCGGAAGCGCGGCACGATGTAGCCATCGCGGCGATAGGCGGCGATCTCGTCGGAGCTCAGGACGCTTTCGGTCATGCGAACCTCCTTTACTGCATCGGCCGATCGCCCTTGACCGACGTGCGGTGCAGGTAGCGGTCACCGATCTCCTTGTAGTCGGGAATGGCATAGTGCGCCGTGCAACGATTGTCCCAGATGAGCAGGTCGCGCGGCTGCCAGGCGTGGCGATAAACCAGCTCGGGCGCGGTCGAATGCTGGAACAGGAAAGCAAGAAGCGCATCGCTCTCCGAGCGGCTGAGCCCGACGATCTGCGCGGTGTAGCCACGGTTCACGAACAGCGCCTTGCGGCCGCTGTCGGGATGCGTGATCACCAGCGGATGGATGGCGGCCTTGGCGGCGACCAGGTCGGCCTTGCCGGTGAACTCGCGCTCGAAGCTGGTGCCGCTGGCATTGGACATCGCGTGAACGGCCCGAAGTCCCCCGAGCATGCCCTGCATGGTCGGCGTCAAGGTCTCCCATGCCTGGTAAAGGTCGGCGAACATGGTGTTGCCGCCGACGCGCGGGATTTCGATTCCGTACAGGATCGAGGCCTTCGAGGGGTGCGTTTGCCAGGTGCCGTCGGAGTGCCAGTAGGTCCCGGCATCCTCGCGGCCGAGCGGCTCGCCGTCCTTCTTCTTGTTGGAAACGCGAAAAATCTCGGGATGGCCAGGCAGGGAATATTTCTGGATCACCGGATTGTCGCCGGCCACCGCAAGATCGCCGAACTGCCGGCTGAAGGCGATCTGCTGCTCCGGCGTGAGCTGCTGGTCGCGCACCACGAGCAGACCGTCGGCATCGACCCAGGCCTGGTACAGTTCGCGGAACAGGTTGTCGCCAAGCGGCTGCCCGAGGTCGGCGCCGATGACTTCCGCGCCGATGTGCGGCGACAGTGGACGGACAAGGAGGTTCATGGCGACAACTACTCCAGCTTGATTCCGACGGCGCGGATCAGGTCTCCCCAGCGCACATACTCGGCGGCGATGAAGGTCCTGAATGCCTCGGGATTGCTGCCGATCGGCTCCGAACCCTGGGCGTAGATGCGCTCACGGAATTCCTTGTCGGCGAAGGCCTTCTGCAGCGTCTCGCTGAGCCGGTTGACGATCACCGGCGGCGTGCCGGCCGGCGCCAGCAGGCCGAACCAGCCCGTCACCTCGAACCCGGCGAGCGCCTCGCCCTGTTCGGCGATGGTCGGCACGTCGGGCAGTGCCGGCCATCGGGTCGAGCCGGTTGTGGCGAGCGGAATAACCTTACCGGCCTTGATCTGCTGCATCGAGGTCAGCACCTCGTCGAAGCCGATCTTGACCTGGCCGCCCAGCAGGTCGGTCATCATCGGCGCCGCACCCTTGTAGGCGACTGGCGGCATGTCGAGCCCTGCCTTGAGCCGGAACGCCTCGCCCGAAAGCTGCTTTGAGCCGCTGCTGTGGGCGTAGAAGGTGCCGGGATGCGCCTTCACGTAGGCGATCAGCTCGGCCAGGGAGCGCACCGGCAGGCTGGGATGGATCAGCAGCAAATTGGAGATCTTCACACTGAGCGAGATCGGCGCGAAGTCCTTCAGCGGATCGTATCCGACCTGAGCGAAGAGATGCGGATTTACCGTCAGCGCGCCTGAGTTGCTCATCAGCAGCGTGTAACCGTCAGGCGCGGCCTTGGCGGCGAACGCCGTGCCGACATTGCCGCTGGCGCCCGCCTTGTTCTCGACAATGAATGGCTGACCGAGCACGGCGCTCAATCGCTCGGCGACCGTGCGCGCGTTCAGATCGGCGCTGCCGCCAGCCGGGAACGGCACGACGATGGTGACGGGCCGCGCCGGATAGGCTTCCGTCCCCTGCGCCACGGTGCCGAACGCCCAGAGCAGTCCGATCAGGCCGGCCAGTGCTGCACGAATTGACGCCATCATCTTTCCTCTCCCCTAGAGCAAGCTTAGGCAGACCATAAAGCGCCAGCAAACCACCCGGACCGCGAGGCGAATTGGTTCGCACTGCTCCCGAGACGTCCTTCGCAATTTCCGGATCGGCTCGCCTACCTTTCCGCTCGGCCATCGGCCTTCGCCTCGGCCCACGAGCCACTGTACTCGTGGCCGCGCGCAACTTGCTTCCAATCGCCGATACAAGTCATTGTCCCGTTGGAGGGCAGATGCGGCGACGACACTTCACGGCGTTTATCGGAGCGGCGATGGCATCGCCGGGCGCCCGAGCACAAGCGAAGACCTACAAGATCGGCTTCCTGACGCTCGATCCCACCGAGTCCGCGTCGGTGCTGGCCAAGCCCCTCGAAGCGATGGGCTATGTCGCGGGGCGCAACCTGGCGCTCGACTATCGCTCGGCCGACGGCGATCCGGCGCGCCTTCCGGCGCTCGCCGCCGACCTCGTGCGCACCAGTCCGGACGTGCTGGTGGCGGGCTGGGGCACGCTGGCGCCGAAGGCGCTGAAGGCCGCGACGTCGACCGTGCCCATCGTGTTCGCGACCGCGGGCGATCCCCTGGGGGCCGGACTCGTGCAGAGCCTGGCGCGACCAGGCGGCAACGTCACCGGCATGAGCGGGCAGTCCTCGGAGCTGA
>CAWUOG010000172.1:0-6353 GCA_963923875.1 uncultured Alphaproteobacteria bacterium | reverse complement strand
TGAAGCCGTCCGGCCCGAACAGCTTGATGCCGTTGTCCTCGTACGGATTGTGCGACGCCGAGACCATGACGCCGACATCCGCGCGCATCGAGCGGGTCAGGAAGCCGACCGCGGGCGTCGGCACCGGGCCGAGCAGCAGCACGTCGATGCCAACCGAGAGAAACCCGGCCGTCAGGGCCTGTTCGATCATGTAACCGGACAGCCGTGTGTCCTTGCCGATCACGGCGCGATGGCGATGCGCGCCCCGATTGAAGACTTGCCCGGCGGCCATGCCGATTCGCATGGCGATCTCGGCGGTCATGGGCTCGGAGTTGGCACGCCCGCGAACGCCGTCCGTGCCAAAAAGGGATCGCGACATGATGGAACGATCCTATCGCATCGCCGCCGAAATCGCGAGTGCCTGGCAGGTGGCGGCAACGTCGTGCACACGCAGGATTGCCGCACCGCGGCGCGCCGCCTCGACGGCCAACCAGATCGAGGCCGGCGCGCGCTGGCGGGCGTCTTTGACGCCGATCAGCTTGCCGATGAAACTCTTGCGCGAGGCGCCGATCAGCACCGGGTGTCCTGCCGCCGCAAGTCGTCCGGTATCGGCGATCAGGGCCAGATCTTCCTCGGGCAGCTTGCCGAAACCGATCCCCGGATCGATCGCGATGTCCTGTCGGGCGATGCCCGCCAGCTCGCATTCCTGCGACCGCTCGATCAGGAATTGCCGCACGTCCTCGACGACGTCGCGATAGGCAGGTCCGGCATATCCGGTCTCGGGGCGGCCGCGGCGGTGCATCAGGACCACCGGTACCCGACGCTCGGCGATCAGCGGCATCATCTCGGGATCGTCGCGCAGAGCCGAAACGTCGTTGACGATCCGCGCGCCGGCATCGAGGCAGGCGCGCGCCACGGATGCGCGACGCGTGTCGATCGAGATCAGCGCGCCGCGACGCGCCAGACCTTCGACCACCGGCAGAACCCGGCGCAGTTCTTCCTCTTCGGAGACTGCGCGCGAGCCGGGCCGGGTCGATTCACCGCCGATGTCGACGAAATCGGCGCCCTCAGAGATGAATTGAAGGCCGTCGACGATGGCGCGCGCCGGATCCAGGCGCTCGCCGCCGTCCGAGAAGGAGTCCGGCGTCACATTGACGATCGCCATCACTCTCGGGCGATCCAGCGTGACGCCGCCGAAGCTGGCGATCAATCGTGCCTGCTAGACGCCGGGTTGCGGCTCGGGATTGGCGCCAGGCGGCGTCCCCGTCGCGGGGCCGCTGCTGGTCGGCACCGAAGCGCGCCGGCGCCGGTCGCCGCCTTGCCCCGCGCCGCCCGTCTCGTCGCGAACCACCGGCTCGCCGCGCAGGATGGTGCCGATCTCATCGTTGCTCAGCGTCTCGTACTCGAGCAGCCCCTTGGCGATCGTATGCAGGTCGTCGAGATGCTCGGTCAGAATGCGCTTGGCGTGGCCTTCGGCTTCCTCGATCAGGCGGCGAACCTCCTGATCGATCAGCTGCGCGGTCGCTTCCGACACATTCTGGGTCTGGGTGACGGCGTGGCCGAGGAATACTTCCTGCTCGTTGGCCTGGTAGCGCACACGGCCCAGCTTGTCGGACATGCCGTAGGCCGTGATCATGCCGCGGGCCATCTGCGTGGCGACCTGAATGTCGCTCGCGGCGCCCGTGGTCACGTTTTCCGGACCGAAGATCAGCTCTTCGGCAATACGGCCACCGAACAGGATCGCCAGACGCGATTCGAGGAACAGCTTGGTGTGGCTGAGATGGTCACGCTCGGGCAACTGCATCGTGACGCCGAGAGCGCGGCCGCGCGGAATGATCGTGACCTTGTGCAGCGGATCGGTCTTCGGCACGTGCAGGGCGACCAGCGCATGACCCGCCTCGTGGTAGGCTGTGAGCTTCTTTTCCTCGTCGGTCATCGCCATCGAGCGCCGCTCGGTGCCCATCAGCACCTTGTCCTTGGCGTATTCGAAGTCGGCCATGGTCACGAGACGCTTGCCCACCCGGGCAGCCCGCAAGGCCGCCTCATTGACCAGGTTGGCGAGATCGGCGCCGGAGAAGCCCGGGGTCCCGCGCGCCAGCACCTGCGGATTGACGTCGGGCGCCAATGGCACCTTGCGCATGTGGACCTTCAGGATCTTCTCCCGGCCGCCGATATCGGGATTCGGCACCACGACCTGGCGGTCGAAGCGGCCCGGACGCAGCAGCGCCGGGTCGAGCACGTCGGGGCGGTTGGTGGCGGCGATCAGGATGACGCCTTCGTTGGACTCGAAGCCGTCCATCTCGACCAGCAACTGATTCAGGGTCTGCTCGCGCTCGTCGTTGCCGCCGCCCAGGCCAGCGCCACGATGGCGGCCGACGGCGTCGATTTCGTCGATGAACACGATGCAGGGCGCGTTCTTCTTGGCCTGCTCGAACATGTCGCGCACGCGGCTGGCGCCGACGCCCACGAACATTTCGACGAAGTCCGAGCCCGAAATGGTGAAAAAGGGAACGTTGGCCTCGCCGGCGATCGCGCGCGCCAGCAAGGTCTTGCCGGTGCCCGGCGGGCCGACCAGCAGACAGCCCTTGGGAATCTTACCGCCCAGGCGCTGGAACTTCTGCGGGTCCTTCAGGAAGTCGACGATCTCCTCGAGTTCGCCCTTGGCTTCGTCGATGCCCGCCACGTCCTCGAAGGTCACGCGGCCGTGCTTCTCGGTCAGCAGGCGGGCCTTGGACTTGCCGAAGCCCATGGCGCGGCCGGTGCCGCTCTGCATCTGGCGCAGGAAGAAGATGTAGACGCCGACCAGGACCAGGACCGGCAGCCAGCTCACGAAGATCGAGCCGAGATTGACGCCTTCCTCCGCCGGACCTGCGTCGACCCGGTCGACGTTCTTGATCAGCAGCGGCATCAGCTGTTCGTCGGGCGGCGTGCTCGGAACATAGGTCGCGAACTTCTGTACGCCGTTGCGCGGCTCGCGGAAGGTGCCGGTGATGGTGTTGCCCTGGATGCGGACGTCCTGGACCTGACGCAACTCTACCGACTTGACGAAATCCGAGTACGAAATCGTATTGCCGGCAGTGCGGGTCGTGCCGCCCTGGAACACGCTGTAGAGCAGTGCCAGCAGCAGGACGATGACGATCCAGAGGGCGGCGTTACGATTGAACGGGTTCACGGCAACTCGATCCGGGTAAGGGTTGCTATTCTAGATGGGGCGCGCCAGTCGCGCCGCAAGCGAAAAAACCAGCCGGAATGAGGGGCTGTCGCCTTTCCTTGGCGTAATTTGTGGCATTTTCGGCCCGGACAATCCACCTCAGCCGCCGCTCCGGCGGGCTTTGCCGCAGCATCAGGCGACATTCAGACAGCGTGAAATCCTGGCCTTTTCCCGACTTGCCGCGCCCCGCGTGCTGCAACAGCCGGGGCACTGCCCGGTCCAGCCGGTCACGGCGGGGCGGATGGTCGCGTCCGCCGACGGCCTGGACCACACGGCTGAGCAGCCGAGCGCGCAAGTCGGAATTGAACATTCCGAAGGCCTGCCAGTCGATCGAGAGCCGTCCATCGCCGTCCCATTCGAGCGCCGTGACCGCGGCGCGGGCGACTTCCCTCTCGCGCTCGGTTCGCCGCGCGCCGCCGGGTTCAGAGGCCGCGGCCCGCAGGCCCTCGGCGCGCACCCGCACGCGCTCGAACCGCAGATCGGCGTTCGAGGGATCCTCCGACCAGCCGACGCCTCGCGCCTTCATGAACGAGGTGATTTTGGCCCGCGGCACGCCGAGCAGCGGGCGCAACACGCGCAGGTGCCGATGCTCGACCAGTGCCGCCATGCCGGCCAGCCCGTCAGGTCCGCTGCCGCGGCCGGCGCGCATCGCCACGGTCTCGGCCTGGTCGTCGGCGTGATGCGCGACCAGCAGATGAAGAATGGCACGCGCCCGGCAGGCCTCGAACAACAGCCGGTAACGTGCCTCTCGCGCCGCCTCCTGAAGCCCGCTCGCCGGTTTTGGTCCGGTCCAGTTCAGGACCTCGCTGTCGATCCCCTGGCTTCGCAGCGTCTCACGCGCGCTCCGCGCCTCGTCAGCAGCCTCTGCCCGTAAACCGTGATCGACGATCAGCCCGACGACGCGACCGCCCCGCGAACGCGCCCAATCGTGCGCCAGCAGCGCCAAAGCCAGCGAATCGCGACCGCCGGAAACGGCGACCGCTACGACAGGCCGCGACTCGAACGGGCAAAACGGCGCCATCAGCGCCGCGAAGGTCTCGACGGTCAGGTCGTCACGGTCGGCCCTCAGCCGCATCCGGCTTTCTGGCGCTCCTGATCGATGCGGCGCTTGTCCAGCGCCTTGGCGTTGGGATAGTCCTGATTGTATCTGGCGAACATGGAGCAGGCTTCCTGCTTCTTGCCCAGCGCCGCCAAAGTGATGCCGAGCTTCAGCAGGCTGTCAGGTCCCTTCTGCCCATTCTTGTAGGACTTGTAGCCCTCGGCGAAGGCGATGGCAGCGTTCTGGTAATCGCGCCGGGCATAGTAGCTCTCGCCCAGCCAATATTGCGCATTGCTTGCCAGTACATGCTGTGGATTGCGCTGCAGGAACGTCTTGAACGCCCGCTCGGCGCCGGCGTAGTCGCCGTCCAGCATCATCTTGTAACCATCGTGATAGAGCTGGTCGTTGCCGGCGGTATTGCCGGCCGCCGGCGGTGGGGCCAGCGTGCCGCCTCCGGCAGGCGGCGCGTGAGCGGCTTGCGGCGGCGCTACCGGACGCGGACCGCCGGCTCCCGGCTTGCCCTTCTCAAGAGTATCGAGGCGATAGTCGTAGTCGGCCTGGAGCTTCTCGAGCTGCTGCTGGAGTTGCTGGTTCTTGTACTGCAGCTGTTCGAGCTGGCCGGTCAGTAGAGTTATTGTCTGCTGCATCTGGTTGAACCGGTCCTCGATGTAGACCGGATCGACCCGCTGGGCGTGAACAGCCGTGGGTGCCGCGATCGGCAAGGCAAGCGCCGCCAGCAGAAAAAACCGGGAAATGAGCGTCTTCATGGCAACCGATCGTGTCTCCTCAAGACGGCCATTTTCGGGCACTCGTGCCCCACCGCCAAGTCACAAGTCCTACCCAACGAAAAACGCCGGTCGCGCGAGGCGACCGGCGTCGATCTTCACCAGGGCTACCCTGGATTACTGTAGCGACGTGATTCCGACTCGATTGCGCGCCCACGCACCTTCGTCCGAGCCGACGACTTCCGGGCGCTCCTTGCCATAGGAGATCGTCTTGATGCGATCCGCAGGCAGGCCCTGCGCGATCAGATACTGCCGCACGGCATTGGCGCGGCGCTCGCCGAGCGCGAGGTTGTACTCGCGCGTGCCACGTTCGTCGCACTTGCCTTCGATCACGATCGGGTAGTTGGTGTACTTCTTCAGCCACTCCGCCTGCTTGGCCAGTGTGGCGCGGCCGTCTTCGCGAATGCTCGACATGTCGGTGTCGAAATAGACGCGATCGCCGACGTTCTGACGGAAGTCCGCGATCGAGCCGGGCGTTACGGTCGCGCTGGCGGCCTCGGGCGGCTTCTCGCTGCTGCAAGCAGCCATCAGAGTCAGCGCGGCGATTGCCACGAAAGCTTTCAAAATGCGCATTTTACCTCCGTCGTTTGCGCGTCCAGCGCGCTCTGAAACTCGCAACCGCCGATGTAGATCGACCCGAGCGCAGCTCCGCTCGGGTCGTCGGCGGATCATATCGTTCGCTATTGCGGAATCAAGGGTGACCAGGCCGGATCAGAAGCATCGGTCGGCGTCGGTACGGGCCTTTCGAAGCGCCCGGTGATGTCGATGGCGGAAAGCGAGACCGCGCCCTGCCGGCCCGCCGAACTCGGCTGCTGGCGGAAGAACATCAGCACGCGACCGTTGGGTGCCCAGGTCGGTCCCTCGACCAGGAAGCCGTTGGCCAAGGTGCGTTCGCCCGAGCCGTCGGGCCGCATGATGCCGATGCCGAAGCCGCCCGGCATGATCTTCGTAAAGGCGATGTAATCACCTCGCGGCGACCATACCGGCGTGGCGTATCGGCCCTCGCCGAAGCTGATACGCTTCTCGCCGCCGCCGCCGGCGCTCATCACATAGAGCTGCTGGCTGCCGCCGCGGTCGGAGTTGAAAACGATCTGAGTACCGTCGTTGGAATAGGACGGCGACGTGTCGATCGCCGACGAATTGGTCAGCCGGCGCAGACCGCGACCGCGGATATCCATCTCGTAGATGTTCGTGCGACCATCCTGTGACAATCCCATCGCCACCTTGGTGCCGTCGGGCGAGAAGCGCGGCGCCGAACTCATGCCCGGGAAATTGCCGAGCAGTTCGCGGCGGCCGCTGTCGACGTTCTGCAGGTAGACCTTGGGCGGCGTGCGGTCGG
>CAWUOG010000171.1:0-6374 GCA_963923875.1 uncultured Alphaproteobacteria bacterium | reverse complement strand
GCTCGGCCACCCAGATGAAGCAGCTCGCCGGCATGCGCGGCCTGATGACCAAGCCTTCGGGCGAGATCATCGAGACGCCCATCCTGTCGAACTTCAAGGAAGGCCTGTCGGTGCTGGAGTACTTCAACTCCACCCACGGCGCCCGCAAGGGTCTGGCCGACACCGCACTCAAGACGGCGAACTCGGGCTACCTGACGCGCCGCCTGGTCGACGTGGCGCAGGACTGCATCATCTTCGAGGAGGATTGCGGCACCGAGCGTGGCCTCACGATGCGCGCCGTCGTCGACGGCGGCGACGTGATCGAGCCGCTGTCGGAGCGCGTGCTCGGCCGTACCGCGCTGACCGACGTGGTCGACCCGCTCAACGGCTCCGTACTGGTCAAGGCCGGCGAGCTGATCGACGAGGTCGGCGTCGAGCAGATCGAGAAGGCCGGCATCGAGGAGTTGCGTATCCGCTCGGTGCTGACCTGCGAGACCAAGACCGGCGTCTGCGGCAAGTGCTACGGCCGCGACCTGGCCCGCGGCACGAAGGTCAACATCGGCGAGGCGGTCGGCGTCATCGCCGCCCAGTCGATCGGCGAGCCGGGCACCCAGCTCACCATGCGCACCTTCCACATCGGCGGCGCCGCCCAGCGTGGTGCCGAGCAGTCGAACATCGAAGCGAGTCATGACGGCACCATCCAGGTGCGCAATCGCAACATCGTCATGAACAGCGCGGGCGTGCCGGTCGTGATGGGCCGCAACACCGAGCTGGTCCTGATCGACGGTGCCCAGCGCGAGCGTGCCAAGCATCGCGTGCCCTACGGTGCGCGTCTGCTGGTCGACAACGACTCCGCCGTGACCAAGGGCCAGAAGCTGGCCGAGTGGGATCCGTATACCCTGCCGGTCATCACCGAGAAGGCGGGCAAGGCGGTCTATGTCGACCTCGTCGAGGGCGTGTCGATGCGCGAGGTGATCGACGATTCGACCGGCATCTCGAGCCGCGTCGTCGTCGACTGGAAGGGCCAGCCGCGCGGCGGCGACCTGCGTCCGCGCATCGCCATCCAGGATGCCGACGGCAAGCCGATCATGCTCGCCAACGGCCAGGAGGCCCGCTACCTGCTGTCGCTCGACTCGGTCCTTTCGGTCGAGAACGGCCAGGAAGTGCACGCCGGCGACATTCTCGCGCGTATCCCGCGCGAGGGCGGCAAGAACCGCGACATCACGGGCGGTCTGCCGCGCGTGGCCGAGCTGTTCGAGGCGCGCAAGCCCAAGGACTTCGCGATCATCTGCGACATCGCGGGCCGCATCGAATTCGGCAAGGACTACAAGAACAAGCGCCGCGTCCTGATCGTGCCCGAGGGCGAAGGTGCGGAGCCTGTCGAGTATCTGATCCCGAAGACCAAGCGCATCGCGGTCCAGGAAGGCGACTTCGTGGAGCGCGGCGACCTGCTGATCGACGGCAATCCGGTGCCGCACGACATTCTGCGCGTGCTCGGCATCGAGAAGCTGGCCGAATACCTGGTCAACGAGATCCAGGAGGTCTATCGACTGCAGGGCGTGAAGATCAACGACAAGCACATCGAGACGATCGCTCGTCAGATGCTGCAGAAGGTCGAGATCACCGACGCCGGCGAATCGACTTTCCTGATCGGCGAGCAGGTCGACAAGGGCGAGTTCGAGGCCGAGAACGCCAAGCTGATCTCGGAGAAGCTCAAGCCTGCCAAGGCCGATCCGGTGCTGCTCGGCATCACCAAGGCGTCGCTGCAGACCAAGTCGTTCATCTCGGCGGCCTCGTTCCAGGAGACCACCCGCGTCCTCACCGAGGCGGCGGTTTCGGGCCGGGTCGACACCCTGCAAGGCCTCAAGGAGAACGTCATCGTCGGTCGCCTGATCCCGGCCGGTACGGGCGGAGTGGTCAATCGCCTGAAGGCGATTGCCGGCCAGCGCGACCGGGCGATCCTCGCCGCCGGCGCCGACGGCGAAGACCAACCGATCCCGACCCTCGAGGAAGAGCAGGCGGCGGACTAGGTCCGCAGCCTACTTGCCGAGAGGCACAGCATCGAAGGCCGTCGCCGCAAGGCGACGGCCTTCTCTTTTGCCCGAACGCGCAACCGGCGCGCGGGTCAGCCAGTCATCGCGCTTGATCTGCCAGACCATCTGCGTGACCTGGCCTTCGACACAATGGCCGATCCGCATGTCGATCAGCCGCGCGCCCTGCTTTTCCTTGATCCGGCGCGAGGCATGGTTGCCCTGGGCGTTGGTCACGATGAGATGCGGCCAATTGAGCTTGGTAAAGGCCCAGTCGGTGACCCGGTCGGCTGCCTCGCTCATCAGTCCGCGGCCCTGGAAGGCGGGATCGAGCCAGAAGCCGCGCTGGCCGCGGTTCGAGCCGTCGTCGGGCCCCAGTTCGATCGTGCCGATCAGGTCCGCCGTCCCGGCATTGGCCACGATCGCCCAGTGGCACTTCTGGCCCTTGGCCATCTCGTCGAGGCACGCCGCGACATAGGCGGCGGCGCCGTCAGCCGGATAGGGCCAGGGAACCCGCGCATCGAGCCAGCGCACGATTGCCCACTGCGGGAACCGGTGCTGGATCACCGGGGCGTCCTTGGTCCGGACCGGACGCAGGACAAGGCGCGGCGTCTTGAGCACCGGCGTCGGCGGCATCTGGCTCTGGAAACTTGGCATCTCGGGTCTCGCTTCCGTTGGCCGGAGGGCGGAGCCCGATTTCGTGACCCCGTCCTGTCGGCGGGGTCAGGGTCTGGTGGCGGCTGTTAGATGGATCCTTGCGCGCGCACGACATTCCCTGCCCCAAAGGTGGTACCTTTGGTAGCCTTCATGACGCGGGCGCGATTGATCGACATCGTGAGCGCTAATACCGTACAGCGTCGCTGAAGTAAACGAAGCGCCCCGAGGGCTTCGTCGGTTGTGGCGGGACTGTGGCATTACCACAACATCTGGTTGGTAGATTCTTGCGCGCCACGGGCCGGCAGACTCAGGAACGAGTCAGCCAAGGCCGGACGGGAATAACCAACGAAATCAAAGAGAAAACCGCCGACATCGCTTGACGCTGCAGGAACGCAGCCATATAAGCGCGCCACCTCGGGGGAGGGCTGGTAGTAGGCGCAAGCCTAGACGCAGCCCGAGTTCGAGGACCGCTACAAGTTCAGGCCGTTCAGGCCGCAAAGCTTTCCATTTGCGCGGGGCTGCGCTCTTGCCGCTATGCCCGCGTTTTCGCTTTGCGCCGTAGTCCTGGAGTTGGGTGGACCCGAAGGCGACGAAGGAAACCGGAAGTCGATGCCGACGATTAACCAGCTGATCGCGAAACCGCGCCGCCCGCTTTCGGCGCGCAACAAGGTGCCGGCGCTGCAGGCCTGCCCGCAGAAGCGCGGCGTCTGCACGCGCGTCTACACCGTGACCCCGAAGAAGCCGAACTCGGCGCTGCGCAAGGTCGCCAAGGTGCGCCTGACCAACGGCTACGAAGTCGTGAGCTACATTCCCGGCGAAGGCCACAACCTGCAGGAACACTCGGTCGCCATGATCCGCGGCGGCCGCGTCAAGGACCTGCCGGGCGTGCGCTATCACATCATTCGCGGCACCCTCGATACGCAGGGCGTCAAGGACCGCAAGCAGCGCCGTTCGAAGTACGGCGCGAAGCGTCCGAAGTAAGGCGGGGAGGATCGTATGTCTCGCCGTCGCGCAGCCGAAAAGCGTGAAGTTCTGCCGGACGCCAAGTTCGGCGACATCGTCATCAGCAAGTTCATGAACACGCTCATGGAGCGTGGCAAGAAGTCGGTCGCCGAGCGCGTCGTCTATGGCGCCCTCGACGAGATCCAGACCAAGCTCAAGGGCGATCCGGTCCCCGCCTTTCACGAGGCGCTCGAGAACGTGAAGCCGGCGGTGGAAGTCCGCTCGCGCCGAGTCGGCGGCGCCACCTACCAGGTTCCCGTCGAGGTCCGCCCCGAGCGGCGCCAGGCGCTCGCGATCCGCTGGATCATCCAGGCGGCGCGCGACCGGTCGGGCCACAGCATGACCGAGAAGCTCTCGGCCGAGCTGCTCGACGCCTTCAATCGCCGCGGCAATGCCGTGAAGAAGCGCGAAGACACCCACAAGATGGCCGACGCCAACAAGGCGTTCGCCCATTACCGCTGGTAAGCGCCAAAAGCCCCCTCGACGCAGAAAGCCCGAACCATGGCTCGCACCACTCCCATCGCGCACTACCGCAACATCGGCATCATGGCGCACATCGATGCCGGCAAGACGACGACGACCGAGCGCATCCTCTATTACACCGGCAAGTCGCATAAGATCGGCGAAGTCCACGACGGCGCGGCGACGATGGACTGGATGGAGCAGGAGCAGGAGCGCGGCATCACGATTACGTCCGCCGCCACGACCTGCTTTTGGAAGGTCGAAACCGGTCCGTACAAGGACGTCAGCTACCGCGTGAACATCATCGACACGCCCGGCCACGTCGACTTCACGATCGAAGTCGAACGTTCGCTGCGCGTGCTCGACGGTGCCGTTTGCGTGTTCGACTCGGTGGCCGGCGTCGAGCCGCAGTCCGAGACGGTCTGGCGTCAGGCCGACAAGTACGGCGTGCCGCGCATCTGCTTCGTCAACAAGATGGATCGCACGGGTGCCAACTTCTATCGCACCGTCGACATGATCGTCGATCGCCTCGGCTCCAAGCCGCTGGTGACGCAGCTGCCGATCGGTTCGGAGTCCGAGTACAAGGGCCTGGTCGACCTCGTCTCCAACAAGGCGATCATCTGGCTGGAAGAGACGCTCGGCGCCAAGTTCGAGGTCGTCGAAATCCCGGCCGACATGAAGGAAAAGGCCGCGGAATACCGCACCAAGATGATTGAAATGGCCGTCGAGCAGGACGACGAGGCCATGACCAAGTACCTCGACGGCGAGGAGCCGAGCTACGACACTCTGATCAAGTGCATCCGCAAGGGCACGATCTCCTACGCGTTCGTGCCGGTGCTGTGCGGCTCGGCGTTCAAGAACAAGGGCGTGCAGCCCATGCTCGACGCCGTCGTGAACTACCTGCCGGCGCCGATCGACGTGCCCGACGTCAAGGGCGTCAAGATGGGCTCGGAAGAGGCGATCACGCTGCCGTCGAGCGACGACGCGCCGATGTCGGCGCTGGCGTTCAAGATCATGACCGATCCGTTCGTGGGCTCGCTCACCTTCGCCCGCGTCTACTCGGGTGTGCTCGAGTCGGGCACCGGCGTGCTGAACAGCACCAAGGACCGCAAGGAGCGCGTCGGCCGCATGTTGCTGATGCATGCGAACAACCGTGAGGACGTCAAGGAAGCGCGCGCCGGCGACATCATCGCCCTGGCCGGCCTCAAGAGCGTCACGACCGGCGACACGCTGTGCGATCCCGACAACGCCGTGATCCTGGAAAAGATGGACTTCCCGGACCCCGTCATCGAGCTCGCGATCGAGCCGAAGTCGAAGGCCGACCAGGAGAAGCTGGGCCAGGCGCTCGGCCGTCTCGTCCAGGAAGACCCGACGTTCCGCGTCTCGACCGATCAGGAAACGGGCCAGACCGTCATCAAGGGCATGGGCGAGCTTCATCTCGAGATCAAGGTCGACATCCTGAAGCGCACCTACAAGGTCGACGCCAACGTCGGCGCGCCGCAGGTCGCCTATCGCGAGACGCTCGGCCGCAAGTCCGAGATCGACTACACCCACAAGAAGCAGTCCGGCGGTTCGGGCCAGTTCGCCCGCATCAAGGTCGTGTTCGAGCCGGGCGAGCCGGGTTCGGGATACAACTTCGAGAGCAAGATCGTCGGCGGTTCGGTGCCGAAGGAATTCATTCCCGGCGTCGAGAAGGGCCTCGAGGCCTCGCGTGAATCCGGCGTGCTCGCCGGCTTCCCGGTGATCGACTTCAGGGCCACCTTGATCGACGGCGCCTATCACGACGTCGACTCGAGCGTGCTGGCCTTCGAAATCGCCGCCCGCGCGGCGTTCAAGGAAGGCCTGCAGAAGGCCCAGTGCAAGCTCCTCGAGCCGATCATGAAGGTCGAGGTGGTGACGCCGGAAGACTACATGGGCGACTGCATCGGCGACTTGAACAGCCGCCGCGGCCAGATCCAGGGCATGGAGGCCCGCGGCAACGCGCAGGTCATCAACGCCATGGTGCCGCTCGCGAACATGTTCGGCTACGTGAATACCCTGCGGTCGATGACCCAGGGCCGCGCGGCCTACACCATGACTTTCGACCACTACGCGCCTGTGCCGCAGGCTGTGGCGGACGAAGTCGTTGCCAAGCTGGCCGGCTGACGCACGGCCATAGGAACCAATAGGACCGATTGAAGGACCAGGATCATGACGAAGGCGAAGTTTGAGCGGAACAAGCCGCACTGCAACATCGGGACGATC
>CAWUOG010000170.1:0-6376 GCA_963923875.1 uncultured Alphaproteobacteria bacterium | reverse complement strand
GACGAGGCTGCCAATCTGATCGAGGCGATCGCCGCGCGGCAGGACCGTACGGCCTTTGCCTCGCTGTTCCGCCACTTTGGGCCCCGGATTAGGGCCTTTCTGATGCGGGGCGGCGCCGACGCCGAGGCTGCCCAAGAGGCTGCCCAGGAGGCCATGATCCTGGTGTGGCGCAAGGCCGCAAGCTTCGACCGCAGCCGGGCCTCGGCGGCAACCTGGATCTACACCATCGCCCGCAACAAGCGGATCGACCTGATCCGGCGGTCCGCCCGACCGGCCATCGAAACCGAGGACTGGCTGACGGTATTTGCACCGGAAGCCGACGACGCCGACAAATCCGTTCTCGCGGGGCAGACGTATACGCGGGTGCAGGAACTGTTGAGGGACCTGTCGGCCGACCAGCTGACGGTGATCCGCATGGCGTTCTTCGAGGACAAGACGCACACCGCGATCGCCGAGGAGCTGCGGCTGCCGCTGGGTACCGTGAAATCCCGCATTCGCCTGGCCCTCGGGCGGCTGCGGGAAGCCCTGGAGAAAGAAGACAGGTCATGAGCCGCCATCCGGCCCCCGAGGAGCTGCTGCTCGACTACGCCGCCGGCACGCTGCCGGAAGGACCGGCGTTGGCGGTGGCCCTGCATGTCGCCCTCGATCCCGCGTCGCGGCGCACTGTCGATACCCTGTCGGCAATCGGCGGCACGTTGCTGGACGGCGAGCCCCGAGACGACCTCGCAGGCGTTTTCGACGAGGCCGCGCTCGATCGTACCCTCGCAAAGCTCGATGCCGTGCCGGTCGAGTCCGTGGCTGCGCCCGGGGCGCCGCGGTCAGGCTATGAGTGGGCACCGGCACCGCTCCGCCGTTATCTTGGGTTCGACAAGTCGTGGCGCAAGGCGTTCGGTGGCTTCGAGGAAATCCGTCTCGATCTCTATGGCGACAGCCACCGCGTGTCGCTGCTCAAGCTCGATCCCGGCAAGGGACTGCCCGTACACCGCCATGCGGGCACCGAGTACACGATCGTCTTGCAAGGCGGCTATTCGGACAACACAGGCAATTACGGCGTCGGGGATTTTGCCGTCGGGCCCGGAGTGCAGGAGCACCAGCCGATTGCCGATCCCGGCCCGCCCTGCATCGCTCTCATCGTGGTCGAAAAGCCGATCGTGCTGACAGGTGTGTGGGGGCGCCTTCTCAACCCTTTCTTGCAACGAGGCTGGCTGTAACTCATCTGGTTCGTTGACCGGATGAGGCACTAGTTGCAGGCTCGCCGGCATTGGGAGGACCGATGCCGCGCATTCCGTACTTCGAAGTCGATACAGCCACGGGCAAGCATGCCGAATTTCTCGTCAAGCTGAAGCCGCATTTGAACATCTTCCGCATGCTGGCCAATTCGGAATCGGGGCTGAAGGGCTTCGTTCGCATGGGCAATGCGCTGCTCTACCGGTGCGAACTCGATCCGGTGCTGCGCGAACTGGCGATCGTGCGGGTCGGGCGGCTGAGCCGTGCCGCCTACGAGGTTTTCCAGCACGAGCGCATCGCGCGCGAGGTCGGTGTCGCAGAGGAGAAGATCGCGGCCCTGCGCGATGCCACGATCGAGTCGCCGGCTTTCACCGACAACGAGAAGGCGGTGTTGCGCTTCGCCGACGACGTGGTGCGGAACGTCAAGGCCTCGGACAAGAACCTGAAAGCTGTCCAGGCCTTCCTGTCTCCGGGGGCCGTGATCGAACTCACGCTCACCGTCGGCTACTACATGATGGTCTGCCGCTTGCTCGAGACGACCGGCGTCGAAGGCGAGGAAGGGCAAGCAGAGTGGCTGAAGACGGCGAAGATCTAGGGGGCGATAAATGGCGTTCCGCGTTCTGCTCGCGCAATTCATGCACGAGACCAACACCTTCTCCAAACTGCCGACCACGCTCGACGACTATCGCCGCCGCTTCCTGGTCGAGGGCGAGGCGATCGTGCCGAAATTCAAGGGCACGAAGAACGAGATGGGTGGCTACATCGATTGCGCCGCCTCGTACGGTTGGCAGCCGGTCTATGCCGTCGCGGCCAATGCCACGCCGTCAGGCACTCTCACCCGGGAAACCTGGGAAACGATCCGCGACATCATCCTCAATACCGCCAGGAAGGCAGGCAAGCTCGACGGCATCTGCCTCTCGCTTCACGGCGCCATGGTGACCGAAACCGAGGATGACGCCGAAGGTGCGCTGCTCGAGGCGCTGCGCGCCATCGTCGGCCCCGACGTGCCGATCGCCGCGACACTCGATCTGCATGCCAATGCCACCGTGAAGATGGCGAGCAACGCCAACGCGCTGGTGAGCTACCGCACCTATCCGCATATCGACGGGTACGAACGCTCGGTGCAGGCGGCGGCGCTGGTTCAGGCGGCTATGGAAGGCAAAAAGAAGCCGCGCTGCCTGCTGGTGCAGCCCGCGATGCTGGAAGGCGCCGACCATGGCCGCACCACGCAGCCTGGCCAGATGCGCGATATGCTGGCCAGGGCCGACCAATACGAGAAGGAGCCCGGCATCAACGTGGTGTCGATCCAGGCGGGCTTCACCTGGTCGGACATGCCGTACACTGGCCCCTCCATCGCGGTGAGCTACGAGCCGCAGGCTGAGGCCCGCGCCAGGACGATCGCGCGCGAGCTGGTCGACGAGATCTGGCGGCGAAAGGGCGAGATGAAATCCGGCTATCAGCCGATCTCCGACGGCATCGCCGCGGCCAGAGCTGGAGCAAAGGGGGCAGAGGCCAAGGGCAAGAAGGGCCCGCTCGTGCTGGCTGACGGCACCGACAACCCCGGTGGCGGCGGCTACAACGACACCACGCCGCTCCTTCAATCGCTGATCGACGCCGGTATCCGGAATGTGGCGTTCGGCACGATCTACGATCCGAAGACGGTGCAACAGGCGATGAAGGCGGGCGTCGGCGCCGAGATCGACGTCGAATTGGGCGGCCATACCGACGAATCGATGGGCAAGCCCGTGAAGGCCAGGGCGCTGGTACGCGTGCTGTCCGACGGCACGTTCCGCAACGACGGTCCAATGAATGCCGGCGTCGAGACCCAGATGGGACCGACAGCCGTGCTTCGGCTGGGCGGTGCCGAAGGCGGCATCGACGTCGTCACGGTTTCAAGCCGGATCCAGACCATCGACCTTCAGGTGTTCCTGAGCCAGGGCATCGACCCGACGACCAAGGACGTAGTCGTGGTGAAGAGCGTGCAGCACTTTCGGGCAGCCTACGGGCCGATCGCGCGCGAGGTCATCGTGGTCGATTCTGGCGGCCTCTGTTCGCCGGACATTTCACGGCTCAAGTTCAAGAAGCTGCGCCGGCCGGTCTGGCCACTCGATGGCGTCAATGATCCTTATGCGGGAGGGCGTGCATGAAGATCGAAGGCCCGCTACCCGGCGCACGCTACGGCGCCACCGTCCGGCTTTCCGGAGTTTCCGAGGCGCTGGCGAACCCCGAAGCGCTGCCCAGGGCGCTGGCAGAGGCGGGCGGGCTGCTGTGCCTTCCGGGGCTCGGCGAGATCACCGATCAGCCGAGAAAGCTCGTCGAACTCAGCCGACTTTTCGGGCCGGAGATCGAGGACTACCGTTATCTGCTCACGGGCAAGAACATGGTGCATCCCACCGTGCCCGAGATCTTCCTGGTCTCGAACATGGCGCCGGTGAACCGCGCGCCCCCCAGGCGGCCCGAGCCGCCGCTCACGGCCGACGGCAAGCTGCCGGTCCAGTACCCGCATCGCCGGGGCTGGCACACCGACCAGAGCTATCGCCGGCCGCCGCCGGACATTTCACTGTTCTACGCAATGAGCCCAGTCGATCGATCGCGGGGACAGACGATCTTCGCCAGCGGCACGCTGGCCTACGAGGCGCTGCCGGCCGATCTCAAGGCGCGGGTCGAGACCCTGCAGGGCCTCCATGCTCGGCCGTTCGCCGGCCGCGGTCGCGACGCTGCCCTGAAGGGCCAGGCGCCACCGCCGGCCGCCGCCAACGACCGCTCGCAGCCGCAGCCGGTGGTGCGCGTCCATCCGGTCACCGGCAAGAAGGCGCTGTATCTTTGCGAGTATTCGCAGATGGACTGGTTCGAAGGCCCGTTCGTCGGCATGCCGCCGGGGCCGAACGGCGAGGCCGCTGAACTGCTTGACCGACTGATGTGCCACTACACGCGGCCGGAGTTCATCTACGTCCACGAATGGACGCAGGGCGACGTCATCGTGTGGGACAATCGTTGCCTGGTGCATACCGCGACCTGGTACGACGGCGAGCACGAGCAGCGCATGATGTGGCGCACCACGGTGCACGGCAATCCGGGCAGGCTCTACGAGGGCGAAGCCAAGAGCTGGCAGGCTGCCGCTGACTGACGCTTACGCCTTGGTTCGGAAGAAGGTCGTCAGGGCAAAACGCCGGCCGCGCGTCACCGGCACGACCTCGTGGAGCAGCGAACAGGAAAAGACCGCGGCGCCGCCGGCCGGCGGACGAACCCTGATGGACGAATATTCGGGGAAGACGAGATCGCCGCCGTCGAAGTCGTCGTTGAGATTGAGCGACACGGCAAAGGAGCGATCGGCTGTGGTCGGCGCCCCGTTGTCGCGATGCGCGCCAAAGAAATGCTGACCCTCGGCGCTGTAGGAGAGCACGACGTGGGCGTCGAACGAGAACTCCCGGTCGTAGGCGAAGACCTTGATCAATTCGGGGCCGATGCGCCAGGCAAGGCGGTCTGAGATCGCCTTCTGCATCATCGGTTCGACCACGACATAGTCTTCCGTCCGCTTGAGCTCGGCGACGTTGACGTTGCCGTAGCGAGAGGACACGCCGCTGTCGTTGTGATCCCCCTTGTGCCAGAGCCGTATGACCTGGGCGCAGAAATCGGGCTCGAAGACCCTCGGGAGCACGAGCGCGGGAGCCATTGGAATCTTTACGAGCTGATCGCCACCGATATCGCTGCTGACCTCCTGCGCCACGGCCGCGACTCCTTCGGCGGCGGCGAGCAGCGGCCGGGTGTCGTAAGCCGCCGCGAGCCGCTGGTTGGGATCGAGCACGAGTACCCGGCTGCGCAGCAGGGCCGCCTGGCCCAGCGCCGCGCCGCCCTGGGCCATGAGCATGGGGACGATCTTTTGTTCGCCATCGCAGAGCAGCAGCGGATCCTCGGCGTCGAGATTGAGTTTCGCCCAGGCCGGGGTGGCAGTGGCAACGGGAATGGCGGCGAGCACGACCACGTTGGTCTTGGCCGCAGCGCAGGCCATGCGCAGTCTTGCGAACTGGTCGGCATCGAGATTGCGCACGTCGTCGACGGCAACCAGCGCCACCGGCCGACCGCTGAACGACCACACGAACTTCCGGAGTTTGCCGTCCAGCCCGGGAAGGGCGAAGTCCGGCACTCGGTCGCCGGGGCGAAGCGTCTGGGCGGTCGTCATGATGCGCGTACTCTATCGGACAATTTGCCAAGGGACGCCGAGATTGTGATTGCCGGGGCGAACGCTGTCTTTGAGGCGAATCAAACCGTTAAGGCCCTGCAAACGGCGAGGGCCTCCGGCAGATCTGCCGAAGGCCCTCGAATATAGTGGTGGGCGCGGTAGGGATTGAACCTACGACCCCACCCGTGTGAAGGGTGTGCTCTCCCGCTGAGCTACGCGCCCGGAAGGCGCGCGTATAGGGCCTGCCGGGCGCCCCGTCAACGGCGCCCCGTCAACGGCCGGCGATCTCTTCCAGGGCCCGAGGCAGCGCGTCGAACTGCTCGATCACGACGTCGGCACCCAGTTCTCTGGCGGGCTTGTCGGTGTAGCCCCAACTGACCAGCACGGCGGGAAGCCCGGCGGCATGCGCGGCCTCGAGGTCATGGATGGAATCGCCCACCATCACGGCGCGCTCGGCCGACCCGCCCATGCGTTCGAGCAGCATCAGGATGTGCTTGGGATCCGGCTTGCGGACCGGAAAAGTGTCGGCGCCGGCCACATCGATGATCGGGGGCATCAGCTTGAGGTGCTCCAGGATCATTCGGGAGGGCCGCTCGAATTTGTTGGTGCAGACTCCCTGCCTGAGGCCCATCCGGCCAAACCGCGCAACGACCTCGGCGACGCCAGGGAAGGCGGTGGTATGGCTGACCGGGTCGGCTTCGTAGTAGCGCACGAACTCCCGCGTGACCGCGCTCAAGGCGGCTTCGTCGAGCTTCCGGCCGTACTTGGTGAAGGCCCGGTCCATGGTGACCTTGCTGCCCTGGCCCATGAACGCCCGCATATCGTCCTCGGTGGCTGCCGGCAGGCCATGATCGGCCAGCACCCTGCTGACGGCGACCTGCATGTCCCTGGCGCTTTCGATCAGGGTGCCGTCAAGGTCGTAGAGCACGGTGTCGAAACGGCTGGCGATCAGATTGTCGGCATTGGGGT
>CAWUOG010000169.1:0-6399 GCA_963923875.1 uncultured Alphaproteobacteria bacterium | reverse complement strand
CAAGCCCGAGGCCAGCGCCGTGGCGATCCGGGACGGGAAGTTCCTCGCTGTCGGCAGCGACGAAGAGGTCCTGCGCCACGTCGGCCCCGGGACGCGTCGCATCGATCTCGAGGGCCGGACCGTCGTCCCGGGGTTGATCGACGCGCACACCCATCCGATGGAAACCATCTACTTGAAGGAAGAGTGGGTCGACGCCCGGTTTCCCGGCACGGCGTCGGTTGCGCAGGCACTCGAGAACATCGCCGTGAGGGCGAAGCGGACGCCCGAGGGCGCATGGATTTTCGTCGCCTGCGTCTCGGCCAGCGAGAACAAGTTCACGGAAAAGCGGCTGCCGACCCGGGCGGAACTCGACCGCGTCGCGCCCGCCCAGGCCGTGGTCCTGGCCAACGGCACCCACATGGCGATCGCCAATTCGACCGCGTTGAAGAAGCTGGGCGTCGCGAAGGGAATGACACGGCTGCCCAACGGCGGCGGCGTCATCCTGGATTCGAATGGCGAGCCCACCGGCGTCCTCACCGACGCGCAGGGCGACATTCCCGCCTTTCCCTCGCCGGCCGAGATGGAACAGTCCTACGCGTCGAAAATCCAGGCGTTGTGGAATCGCTACGGCTTCACGTCGGTTCTGGCGATCACGCCGTCGGCCGCCATGCCGATCCTCAGGAAGGTTGCCGCGGGCGGTGCCGTGCCGTCGCTGCGCTACACGGTTTCGGTCTGGTCGTCGGCCAATTCGGAGAACATGCCGGACGACGTATCGGGCTTCGAGATGCCGGCATCCGCCGACCCGGCCTACTACCGGTTCGCCGCCCTCAAGGACTGGGTCGATGGCGAGAACGACTGCCGCACCGGCTACATGTACGAGAATTATCTCGGCCATTTCGACACCGATCCGCCGGGCAATCGCGGCACCCTGGTGACGCCCCCGCCGGCGGTCGATCGCCTCGCCTCGATCGCGGCGAAGGCCGGCAAGATCGCCATGTTCCACTGCTCCGGCGATGCCGCCACCGACCTTGCCCTCGATGCCATCGAGCGGACCCGGCCGCCGGCCTCGGCGACGCCGCGTCATCGCATCGAGCATTTCGGCATGTTCCAGCTCAGCGACCGCCAGCTCGAGCGGGCGCGGGCTTTGCACGCGCGAGGTCTCAGCGTCAGCGTCCAGCCGTCCTGGCTTCTCGGTCTGGCGCGCGCCAATGTCGAGAACATGGGCCGCAAGCTCGCCCTCACTGGCTTTCGCTTTCGCACCATGATCGAGTCCGGACTGGAGCCGGCGGCGGGCACCGACATGACCGGCATCTATCTCGAGAACATCGATCCGATGCGCGCCATCTATGCCTGCGTCACCCGCTCGTCCGATGCCGGACCCTTCGCGCCCGGCGAAGCCGTGACCGTGCTGGATGCCCTCAGGATGTGGACCCTCTGGGCGGCCAAGGCGATGGGCGAGAGCGACACCAAGGGATCGATCGAGATCGGCAAGTTCGCCGACCTGACCGTCCTGTCGGACGACATCTTCAGCATTCCGCCGCAGAAGCTGAAGGAGGTCCGCACGCTCAAGACGATCGTCGGCGGCCGCGTCGTCTATGAGGCGTCTGCCTAGAGCATTCCGAACTCAGCTGGAATTGGCCGAACTCACGGTGCCCGTCGAAACGGGCATCGCCGGTGCGAGCGTCGACGCCTAGAACGTGACTCTGGCCTGCAGGCCGAGAACCAGCGCATTGCCGATGCTCGAAAGGCCATTGGGGTGGATGACGTACTGGACGTTTGGCATCAGCGACATGAACGGCGTCGGCTGCAGGCGGTAGTTCAGCTCGATCGTCGTTTCCGACGACTGCACCTGCGTCGAACCGGGCACGAGAGCGTTCGCCTGGTTCTGGGCTGCGATCAGCGTGCTGCTGATCCAGCTGCTGTTCACCGCCAGGCCAATCGAATCGTGGTCGCGCCCCTCGAACGTGCCCTTCTTCACCAGCCCGACCTGCCAGTAGGTCTGCAGCAGCGCAGTGGCCGGTCCGGCGGTCCCGAACACGGCGAAGGCCCAGAGCGAGCGCGGGGACTCCGGCGACGGGCGGTACAGCATCTGGTCGCCCTGCAGCCACAGTCCCCAGCGGCCCGTCGCCGTCGATGTCGGACCGCCCGGCGGCGCGCCGAGATAGGGCGCCTCGGAGGTGTCGTAATAGCCGCCCAGTCGGTAGCGTCCGGGCAAGTTGGCCGAGCCGACGTTCGGCTGCCACCCCAGCTCGACAGGCAGGACGACGCCGGTGGCGCCGGTGGTGTCGAGCTTGAAGCCGTTGGCCGGCAGCGCCAGCGTCGGGTTGACCTCGTACACGCCGGACTGCAGGTAGACGTCCTCGACCGGACGAACCTTTAACCGGCCGCCCCAGCTCCCGGTCGGGAAGATGGTGAAGCCGCTGTTGATCACGGTCGCGATCTGACCGCACAGCCCGTTGTTCTGGAAGTAGCAGTAGAGCGGCGAGGCCGAGAAGTCGTCGGAGGCGTGGATCCAGCCGACGCGTGTCTCAACCCGGCCACCCGCCAGCGACTGCGTGTAGCCGAATTCGGCGAGGCGCACGTTTTGGCCCGCACCGAAGATCTCCTGCACCGAGATGATGTTGCCGATGAAGTTCTGGCTGAGGCTGTATCCCGTGCGCTCGGTGAAGGTCACCTGAACGCTGCCGCCCTGCAACCCGACCAGCCGGCCAAGGTCTAGGTCGGCGCCGGCATCGACCTGGTGGGTATAGGCTGCGCCCTGGGCGAGTCCGCCGGTCGGGTTCGCCGCGAACTCTGCGATGTAGTGGCCGCGCAGCGTGACGCCCTGCGTGGCCAACGAACTGCGCGCGCCACCCCAGTCGCCCGTCAGGGTCTTGCGCCGCGGGTCGTCGAACCACGCCTCGGGCTCGTCCGCCGGACCGCGCTGCGCCTGGGCCTGCCCGGCGATGAGCATCCCGGACAGGCACGCGGCGAGCACATAGCGGCGAAGAGGGGAACGTTCAGCCACGATCAACCTTCTGGTGTTTCTCAAGCCGTTCTGGAAGCGATCCGGAAGCCGGTGCCAAAACCGCCGGAAGGCTCAAATCAACTTCTCCGCCACGAAAATCCAGAAGGCCATCGTTCCGATGGCGAAGAGATTGCTGACGAGAATTTCAGCAGGAGCCGTCTTCTGGGCGACCTGGAACTTGGCCGAGAACATTGCGCCGAGGGTGGCGGCAGGGCAGGCCGCGGCGATGATGGCACCCTGCGCGAGCGGCCCACTCAGATGGAGAAGCAAGGACAGACCAAGGGCCAATGCGGGCATGAGGAAGTTCTTCAAGACAACCACGATGATCGTCGCGAAATCGATCTCGAATTTCAGAAACGACAGCAACACACCCAGAGTAAAGAGCGCAGCCCCCCCCGGTCGTACCGCCGATCAACTTGAGAGAGTCGGCGATCAGAGGTGGAAGTCTGAACCCCATGAGCATAAGGACCAGACCGAGGACGGGCGCCCAGACCACAGGCTGCTTCACGGTGCCCAGGAGGCTGCTCAGAAGCGATGGCGACGCCTCGTTGCCCGAGTCTTTATGGTTCAACAACAGGACGATGCAGGGAACGAGCAGAATGCTGGTCACGAGGTTGCCGACGATCACCGGCAGCAAACCCTGGGCTCCCACCACCGTCATGAGGACCGGCAATCCGAAGTAGGCCATATCCGGGAAGCCGCAATTGCAGGCGAACAGTCCGCTTTCGGGTCGGGATTTCTTGTAGCCGAACATGGCGATCCCCAGGCCGACAACGAACGGCACGACGAGCGCGAGCGTTATGGTGGCCAGATAGGGAACGTTCGTGAATTGGGCCGGGGTGAAGCTGAAGACGCCGACGAACAGTGTGCAGGGCAGCGCGAAATCGACGATGTAGGCGGAAAAATTCCGCGCGCCGTCCTCGCTCACCAGCCCCTTTCGGCCTGCGTAGAATCCCAGAAGGACGACGAAAGCGACTGGTACCAGGGCCGTCAGCAGGAGCGAGATCATTGCCTGTCGTTCTTTCTTCACCTGGCGCTCGGCGTGCGGGGCCGAGCTGGATCGGGAATCTGCCCGCGCTCACGACGCTGGGCAGAGGAGCAGCCGGAAGCCCTAGTCCTTCGCGACGTACGGATGGACCATCTTCTTCGGGTCGACGACGCGGTCGAACTCGGCCTCGGTCACGAAGCCCAGCTTCAGCGCCGCCTGCTTCAGCGTCAGGTCGTTGTCCATCGCGTAGTGGGCGATCTTGCTCGCCTTGTCGTAGCCGATCACCGGCGCCAGCGCGGTCACCAGCATCAGCGACCGCTCGACGTACTCGCCGATCTTCTTCAGGTTGGGCTTCGTCCCCTCGACCAGGAACTTGCGGAAGTTGGTGCAGCCGTCCGCCAGGATCGCGAGCGAGTGCGTGATGTTGTAGATGATCAGCGGCTTGTAGACGTTCATCTCGAGGTAGCCGCCGGCGCCGCCCATGCCGACCGCGACGTCGTTGGCCATCACCTGCACCGCGATCATGGTCAGCGCCTCGCACTGCGTCGGGTTGACCTTGCCTGGCATGATCGACGAGCCCGGCTCGTTCTCCGGGATATGGAGCTCGGCGAAGCCGGCGCGCGGGCCGCACGACATCAGGCGGATGTCGTTGGCGATCTTGTACAGCGACACCGCCAGCGTGCGGAACGAGCCCGACAACTGGACCAGCGCGTCGTGCGCGCCCTGCACCGTGAACTTGTTGGGCGCGCTGACGAACGGAAGCTTGGTCAGCTTGGCGATCTCGGCCGCCGCGGCCTCGGCGAAGCCCGGCGCGGCGTTGATGCCGGTGCCGACGGCGGTGCCGCCGAGCGCGAGGCGATAGACGCCCTTCAGCGAGTCCTCGATGCGCTCGATGTTGTCGGCCAGCATGCCGGCATAGCCCGACCACTCCTGGCCCAGCGTGATCGGCGTGGCGTCCTGCATGTGGGTACGGCCGATCTTGACGATGTCGGCCCACGCCTTGGCTTTGGCATCGATCGCGTCGTGCAGCGCGCGCACGGCCGGCAGCAGCCGCTCGACCGTGTTCACCGCGGCGGCGATGTACATCACCGACGGGAAGCTGTCGTTCGACGACTGGGACATGTTGACGTGGTCGTTGGGATGGACCGGCGTCTTCGAGCCGAGCGGCGTGCCGGCAATCTGGCAGCAGCGGTTCGACATGACCTCGTTGACGTTCATGTTGAACTGCGTGCCGCTGCCGGTCATCCAGACGTGCAGCGGGAACATGTCGTGATGCTGGCCGGCCAGGATCTCGTCGCAGACCTGTACGATCAGGCCGTGTACCTTGTCGTCGAGCCGCTTGCCCGCATGGTTGGCGTTGGCGGCCGCCTTCTTGAGGATGGCGTAGCCGGTGATCATCTCGCGCGGGATCAGGTCCTTGCCGATGCTGAAGTGCTCGAGGGAGCGCTGCGTCTGTGCGCCCCACAGCTTGTCGGCCGGCACCAATACTTCCCCGAGACTGTCGGTCTCCTTGCGAACATCCGGCATGGCGAACCTGCTTTCCTAGGTTAACAATTTGGTCGCTCCTTAAGATTTTGCGGCGTGCTGATCCAGAAACGTCGTCCCCATTTGGGATGTATTCCATGGCCCGCTCGCACGTCGTGAGATCGATGTGGCTGCCCGATGGCGGCCTTCTGGATGCTGGCTTTCCGGGAACGTCCAGACGTTCGTGTCTTTGTTCCGGCCGCCGCGCCACTTTCTCCCTTGTATGGGCCTCCTGGTCGCTCAGTAGTCGCTTGGTTCGGTGCGATGGCGCTCGGGAAGAGTCGACCGAACCCTGCGGTAAAGGGGGCTTGCTCGAATCAATTTGGGAGGGCGTTTGATGAAGTTACTGTTTTCGGTCGCAACCATCGCCGCGGCGGCAGACACACGAACGAGTCCCGCAACCGCCGAAGCTTGGAAGGCGCGGAACAAGAACATTGCGCAAGTCGAGCGATAGAAATCGCCCTTGGGGGCCGACGCGACGTTTGTGGCTCTTGTTTCGAGTGATCGAAGCGGGAACAAAGTCCCAAACAAGAGTCCCAAACAGTCTGTTGATAAGCTAAGAATCCCTCACGTCCCCGTAGCTCAGCTGGATAGAGCAGCGGTTTCCTAAACCGGAGGTCGGAGGTTCGAATCCTCTCGGGGACGCCATTCCTGGGTAAAAGTGAGAACGTCGGACAACAGCCCGGATCGCGCCAGCCGCTGCAAGACGGCCGCAGGAGGCGCTTGCGCATGCACCTGACTGGGCGCCCCGCTGGCCCGGAGTCAGGGTAGAGGTGCGGCCTTCGGGCTGTCCTGGCGCCTGCCGGTTTCTCGATCCAACTCGGCCTCTTGGAGTTGGATCTCGTACGGCTGACCGGCAGGCGCCGGCGACTGGTTCACAGTCGTGCGGGATAGAGGAGTG
>CAWUOG010000168.1:0-6401 GCA_963923875.1 uncultured Alphaproteobacteria bacterium | reverse complement strand
CCAGATGACGGCGCTGCCGCAGCTCGTGGCCGCGTTCCATTCGCTGGTCAGCCTCGCTGCGGTCTTCGTGGCGGCGGCGGCCTTCGTGTCGCCGGAAGCCTTCGGCATCGGCTCGCCCGGTCACATCAAGACCCAGAGCCTGGTCGAGATGGGCCTCGGCACCGTCATCGGCGCCATCACCTTCACCGGTTCGATCGTGGCCTTCGCCAAGCTGCAGGGCCTGGTGTCCGGCGCGCCGCTGATCTTCCGCGGCCAGCATCCGCTCAACGCCCTGATCGGCATCGTCATCCTGCTGCTGCTGGTCTGGTTCGCCATGAAGGGCCATCCGATCACCTTCATGCTGCTGATCGCCCTGTCCCTGGCCGTCGGCTTCCTGCTGATCCTGCCCATCGGCGGCGCCGACATGCCGGTGGTCGTGTCGATGCTGAACTCCTACTCGGGCTGGGCTGCAGCCGGCATCGGCTTCACCCTGGGCAACACCGCGCTGATCGTCACCGGTGCGCTGGTCGGCAGTTCGGGCGCGATCCTGAGCTACATCATGTGCAAGGGCATGAACCGCTCGATCTTCAACGTCATCCTGGGCGGATTCGGTACCGATTCGGGTGCGGCGGGTCCCGCGGGCGCGACCAAGGACAACCGTCCGGTCAAGTCGGGCTCGGCCGAGGACGCGGCCTTCCTGATGCAGAACGCCCAGAGCGTGATCATCGTGCCCGGCTACGGCATGGCGGTGGCGCAGGCCCAGCACGCGCTGCGCGAGATGGCCGACCTGCTGAAGAAGGAGGGCGTGCAGGTGCGCTACGCCATCCACCCGGTGGCCGGCCGCATGCCGGGCCACATGAACGTGCTGCTGGCCGAGGCCAACGTGCCGTACGACGAGGTCTTCGAGCTCGACGACATCAACCGCGACTTCGCCTCGACCGACGTGGCGTTCGTGATCGGCGCCAACGACGTCACCAACCCGGCGGCCAAGACGGATCCCAAGAGCGCGATCTACGGCATGCCGATCCTCGACGTCGAGAAGGCGGGCACCGTGCTGTTCATCAAGCGCGGCATGGCCTCGGGCTATGCCGGCGTCGAGAACGAGCTGTTCTTCCGCGACAACACCATGATGCTGTTCTCCGACGCCAAGGTGATGTGCGAGAACATCGTCAAAGCACTCGAGGGAAGTGCACATTAGTGCACTTCCCTCGAGTGTCGGCGAGCCCGTAGCGCTAGGAGCGCCCCGCGCTCCGGTTGGCGCGTAGCGCCAAAGCGCAGGACTCGCGCAGTCCCAATTGCGCACCTTCAAGCAATTGCGCACGCTCAAGGAGGATCCCGCCCATGAAGACCGTCCAATCCATGCTCGCCGAGGCGCAGGCCGCCGTTCCGATGATCGCCCCCGACGAGGCGAAGGCCCTGGTCGGCAAGGCCGACGTGCTGTTCCTCGACGTCCGCGAGCCGCCGGAAGTGGCGGCATCGGGCAAGGTGCCGGGAGCGCTGGCGGTGCCGCGCGGCCTGGTCGAGTTTCGCGCCGACCCGGCCTCGCCGATGCACGACAAGGCGTTCGATCGCTCGAAGACCATCGTCTGCTATTGCGCCTCGGGCGGCCGTTCGGCGCTGGTCGGCAAGACGCTGAAGGACATGGGCTACGCGAACGTCCGCAACCTCGGCGGCTTCCAGGGCTGGGTCGCGGCCGGCGGGGCCGTGGAGAAGAGCTAGGGCGGGGCCTTTCCGGCAGGAGGGGCGCGCCGTGAGCCTTTATATACTGCACGGACTCAATCCGTCGCCCTATTCGGTGAAGATGCGGGCGATCCTGCGCTATCGCCGCCTCCCGTTCGTCTGGAACGGCAGCGGCAATCCGCGCGAGGTCGCGGTGAAGGCCAACCTGCCGCCGGTCATCCCGGTCCTGGTGTTCCCGGACGGCAGGGTGATGAACGATTCGACGCCGCTCGCCCACGCGCTGGAACGCGAGCACAAGGAGCGCTCGATCGTGCCGGCCGATCCGGTGCAGGCGTGGCTCAGCGACCTGCTGGAGGATTTCGGCGACGAGTGGGTCACCAAGATGATGTTCCACTATCGCTGGTACTACGCCGCCGACCGCGCCTTCGCGCAGGACTGGGTCGTGACGTCGCGCGATCCGGTGATGCCGATGGAGCAGCGCGCCGCCGCCAAGCAAATGTTCAACGACCGCCAGGTCGGGCGCATGGCGATGGTCGGCTGCACCGAGCAGAACCGGCCGATCATCGAGGACAGCTACCGCTTCGTGCTCGACACCCTCGATCGCCACCTGAAGACGCGGCCTTTCCTCTTCGGCACGCGGCCGGCGTTGGCCGATTTCGGCCTCTATGGACAGCTGCAGATCCTGTCGGTCGATCCGACGCCGATGGCGGAGATGCGGGCGCGGGCCATCGACGTCTATTGCTGGCTGCTGCGGCTCGACGATGCCTCCGGTGTCGAGGGCGACTGGGCCGATCCGGCGGCGCCGCTGCCGGAGCCCCTCGTGGCCCTCGTGAAGCATTGCGCCGACACCTACCTGCCGTTCCTCGCCGCCAACCTCAGGGCGCTGCAGGAGGGCAAGGAGGAGGTGTCGATGCAGATCGGCGGCCGGCCCTACGCCCAGGCGCCGTTCCGCTACCAGGCCAAGTGCTACGACGCGCTGCGCAAGAAACTCGCCGCGCTGCCGGCGGAGGCGCGCCGGCGCCTCGATCCCGTGCTCGAAGAGACGGGCTGCCTGAAGTTCCTCGCCTGAGCATGACAAGACGGGCCGTGCTGTTCGACATCGGCGGCCCGGTCGACATGGAGTTCGCCTGGGAGATCGCGGTCGACGGGGCGATCGCGGCCTCCTGCGGCATGGAAGGCGTGCGGGTCGACCAGGCGATGGTCGAGGAGGCCTCGGACAAGGCAGTTGCCGCCTTTGCGGAGGACACCTACGGCCACATGATCGAGACCCTGTGCGGCGATCCGGTCACGGTTGCCCGCGTGCGCCATCGCGTCGAGGCGATGACGGGGCAACTCGACGCTTTTCAGCTCCGTCCCGACATTGACCGGTTGCTGCGCCAACTGCGCCAACCTCCCGGCCTGCTGCTGGGCGCCTGGAACTGCTCCTGGGAGCGCCTGGAGCGGGAAGGGCTGGCGGACTTCTTCACCCGCGATCTCGATCTGCCGCCGGCCGACTGCATCTTCGTCGGCGACCGGCTCGACCGCGACATTGCCCCGGCCCGGGCCGCCGGCATGGCGACCATCCAGTTCCGCACGGGACGTTGGCGCAAACAGCGCCCGCGCACCGACGCCGAGACGCCGGATGAGGTGGTGACCGACGTGGCCGAGCTGGAAGCGGCGATCCTCAAGTTGGTCCAACGGTAAAGCCTCATCCTGAGGAGCCGCGCGCAGCGCGGCGTCTCGAAGGATGGCAATACGCACCGTGTTCGTGCCCACCCTTCGAGACGGCCGCTTCGCGACCTCCTCAGGGTGAGGACATTGTTGGCCCGCGGTCCTAGTGGCTGTGGTGGCTCGTCCCGTAGCGGTGGATGTGCAGCGGCGCCTTGGCGAGGCCGGGGCAGAAGGCGCCGACCACGCCTTCCAGCCGGTCGTAGAGCTGCCTGGCCTGATCGGTGAGCGGCGCGCGCCGGGCCTGCGAGGCGGCGGCCCTGGCCGCGAGCTTCTCGAGGTCGACGGTCAGCAGCTTGCGGTTCTGCACCACCATGCGGCCGCCGATCATCACCGAGTGCACGGCGTTGCCGTCCTCGGTGTGCACGATCTGGTTCACCACGTCGTTGGTCGGGATCCAGTTCACGTGATGCAGGTCGAGGAACACGATGTCGGCCTTGAAGCCCCTGGCGATCTTGCCGATCTCCCTGTCCATGCCCAGCGCCCGCGCGCTGCCCTCGGTCGCGGCCCTGAGCGCCTCGTCCGTCGTCAGCCATTTCTCGACATCCGGCCCCTGGACCTTGGAGGCGAAGGAGGCGAGCCGCATCGCCTCGTACATGTTGAGATTGTCCGAGCAGTTGGCGCCGTCGGTGCCGACGCCGACATTCACCTTGGCCGAGAGCATGCCGCGCACGTCGGCCAGGCCGTTGCCCAGCCGCATGTTGGAGCCGGGGTTGTGCGAGACCGACGCGCCGCGGTCGCCCAGGCGCTTCATGTCGTCGTTGTCGAGCCACACGCCGTGCGCCACGACGAAGCGCTCGTTGACCAGGCCGAGCTTGTCCATGTGCGCGGTCAGCGTCGTGCCGTAGCGCTGGTATCCCGCGATCACCTGGACCTTCGATTCGGCGACATGGCTGTGCAGGCCGACCTCGTACTCGCGCGCGAGGTCGCGGCAGGCGATCAGGAAGGCATCGCTGCAATGGTGCGGGATGGTCGGCGCCACGGCGAGCTTCACGGAGTCGAAGCGCCACTTCTGCAGCGCCTTTTTGATCTGCCTGGCCGTCGCCTTCCACGGCGCCATCTGGAAGCTCTGCACCTCCTTCTGGAGCGACGGCGGCAGGCGGTCCATCAGGCCGGGAATCGCCTGGAAGAAAGTGATGTCGGCCACCATCGGCGCCAGCACGCAGCGCATGCCGACCTCCTCGTAGGCCTCGGCCATCGCCGACAGGCCTTCCACCGAGGGCAGGGGGAACTCGGCGCAGAGATCGTAGGCGGCGGTGCAGCCCTTCAGCACCATCTCGGCGGCGCCGATCAGGCTCGAGAGATACTTGTCCTCGTGGTTGCGGCCGATGCCGACCCACTGGCTCGCCGTCAGCAGGGTTTCCAGCGTCCAGCGGTCGTGCATGCCCTTGCCGAGATTGCCGTGGCCATGCGTGTGGCCGTTGACCAGGCCGGGGTGCATCAGCATGCCCTTGGCATCGATCGCGACCGCGCCCGACGGCGCCGCGAGCCCCGGGCGCCCGATCTCGGCGATCGTGTCGCCTTTGATCAGAATGTCTGCAGAAACTGCGCGACGCTTCTTGCTGTCGAGCAGCTTGCCGCCCCGGATGACGGTGAAGCCGGGTCGCTTCTTGGTGCTGGCCATGGCCGCAGTGTCGCAAATCGGTGACCAAACCGCTGCGTGGATAAAATGCGGTTTAATGAACGGCGGCAGCCGGTAGATTTGATGCCGCGTGAAAGCCGACATTTCTCCCTGATGGCGTCAGTCGTCTGCAAGGCCTGCAAGGAGCGGATCGACCGCGCCGCCGCGACCTGTCCGCATTGCGGCGAGCGGGTGCCGCGCCTCTGGGAGATGCCCCTCAAGATCCTGGTCTGCCTCGGCGCCCTGACTGCCGGCGGCTGGTACCTGTCCAGGACCTCGCTGAAATCGCCGCCGCCCGCCGCGCCGATGACCTCGGAGAGGATCGAGGCGAGCGAGCGGGAAGCGCGCGATCATGCCGACGATCTCCAGCGCCTCTGCACGCTGCGCCAGACCTCGCGCAGCGCCGACAGTTTCAGCCTGGTCAAGGCGGTGCGTGAGCCCGACGGCCGGCTCTGCGTGCACTTCACGGTGAGCAACGCCATGGGCTCGGTGGTCGGCGAGCGCTGGAGCATCCCGTCGGGCGATGCCGCGCCCCAGAAGACCGGCAGCTGCGACAACGTCGCCGGCCGCGATCGCACCGCCCTGTTGATCGGCACGCTGGGGCAGTGCGCCAACTAGCCAGCGACGTCGGCAGCCATTTCACACTCGATCGCACGCGATCGCCGGCCCGATCTTCCGACACTGCCGTCCGGTACCGTCGCGCCGTGCGACGCGGCATGCCCATTGCACGGCGAGTGCAAGCCTCCTGTTCATCGTCGCTTAAGGTTGGCCCGGCATCATGCGGGCCGCCGGTTCGAAAGAGTACTCCATGATTATCGTCGTCGTTTGCGTCGCCGCCTCCCTGTTGGGCGGGTGGCTGGGATGGAAGAGGGGGACCAACGATCTGTTTGCCCGCTCGTTCGACCCGATGCAGCCGGCAATCGGTTCCTCGTCCTCGGTTCGCGACGAACTGAACCGGCGCAAGCGCCATCGACTGGTGAGGACTTTCCTCTATGCCCTGGCGGCTCCGGTCGTGGCGATCGTCACGCTCATGGTGTACGCGCGCTTTCGTTGACCGCCGAGGCGCGGCGACCCCGGTCCGACATTTCCGCGATGGCCATAGGGTGATTCCGGCACGCGTCGGAACGCCTGGGCGGATCATGCGGCCGACGATCGTGTATTCTCGCCCGGAAGCGTATCGCCGGCTCGGCGTGGCAAGGCCCACGTTTCGGGCCAACCGACCGAAAGGGAGTGAGATCATGAAAGCCGCCTACATCGAGAAGTTCGGCACGCCCGATGTCATCAAGGTCGCCACCTTGCCCGATCCGGTGGCCGGGCCGGGCCAGGTCGTGGTCGATGTCGCCGCGGCGAGCATCAACGGCTGGCCTGCCCCCAGTAGCGATACCAGTCCGTGAGTCATAGACCGGCCTCCTTG
>CAWUOG010000167.1:0-6408 GCA_963923875.1 uncultured Alphaproteobacteria bacterium | reverse complement strand
GACGACGCTCATGCCGCCTTCCGGGCGACCTCGGCCGCGATGCCGCGAGCAACGTCGAGCTCGGCCAGCACCTCGGCATAGGGCGGAATGTCGGCGTCGCGCTCGATCATGGTCGGCACGCCCGGGAACAGCCGCACCGCCTCTTCATAGAGCTCCCAGACGCCCGGCACGATCGGGTGATCGTGCGTGTCGATGATATGGGTGCCCTTGTGGGTGTGGCCGGCGAGATGGAATTGCCGCACCCGTGCGGCGGGCATGCCGCGCAGGAAGGCGAGAGGATCGAACTCGTGGTTGAAGGCGCTGACGAACACATTGTTGACGTCGAGCAGGATGTCGCAATCGGCACGGCGCGACAGCTCGGCGATGAATTCCCATTCGCTCAGCTCGGAGGCGGCATAGGTCACATAGCTGGACACGTTCTCGAGCACCAGACGGCGGCCGAGGAAGTCCTGTACGCGCTTCACGCGCTCGGCGACGTGGTCGAGCGCCTCCTCGGTGTAGGGCAGCGGCAGCAGGTCGTGCATGTTGGTGCCGCGCAGCCCGGTGAAGCAGAGGTGGTCGCTGACCCACATCGGCTGCACGCGATCGGCCAGCGCCTTCAGGTCGCCGAGATAGCGCTCGTCGAGCGGGTCGATCGAGCCGATCGACAGCGACACGCCGTGCAGCGCCATCGGATAGTCGCGGCGGATGCGCTCGAGCCAGTAGACCGGGCCGCCGCCGGGCACCATGTAGTTCTCCGACAGCGCCTCGAACCAGCTCACCCTGCCGGGGCTGGCGGCGATCTCCTCGTAGTGCTCGGGCCGGAGGCCCAGCCCGAAATCGATGGCGGCCATGGGGCGATCTTAGTCCAAATGCAAGACGGGCGCCCGATCGTCCCGGACGCCCGTATCTCACATACGCAGCCGGTGGTGCGTTCGTTACATCACCTTGCCGCCCTTGGACGTGCATTCCTGCGGGCTGCTCACTTCCGTCCAGCCCTGGGCCTTGCAGGAATTCTGTCCCTTGCAGGAGGAGGAGGCGGTCTTGCAGGCGCTCGTGCCCTTGCACGAGTTGACGCCGGCGCACTTTACGTTGCTCTCCGCCGACACGGGCACCGTCGCGCCACCCATGGCGAACAGGGCTGCCGCCGAGGCGGCAATAAGGGCGCGCTTGTTCATTCTCTGCTCCTTGACCGGATCCGAGCCCGAGGATGCCTGTCCCGCGCGTCGGCGTGAAGTCATCGCTTGGCGATGGATTGTGAACGAACGATCACCGGCCTGTGAGGCAAGCCAAAGCTTACGGCTACCTGAACCTCGCGGGAGATAGGGCCCGCTCCGTGACCCCCAGCCCTGCGATGTCGGACGGCAAACCCTTGCCGAGCGCCAGGTCGGCGGCGAGCCGCCCTGCGGCTGCGCCGGTCTGGATGCCGTAGCCGCCCTGGCCAGCCAGCCAGAAGAAGCCCGGAACCGCGTCGTAGCCCACGACCAGATTCTTGTCGGGGACAAAGCTGCGCAGGCCCGCCCACTTGTTCTTGATGCGGTTGATTTTCAGCGTCATCCCGGTCTCGATGCGATCGACAGCAACAGCGATGTCCATCTCCTCCGGCTGCGCATCGCAGGGCGGGGACGGCGTCTCGTCGGCCGGCGAGCCCAGGAACTGGCCGACCTCGGGCTTTACGTACCAGGTCTCGTCGAAGTCGATGACCATCGGCATCTTGTCGAGCGCGAGACCCGCAGGCGCATCGAACGTGAACGCCGTGCGCCGCTTGGGAATCAGCCCGACCGGCTTCGCGCCGGCCAGACCGGCCAGGACGTCTGCCCAGGCGCCTGCCGCGTTGACGATATTGGCCGCGCCGATCGTCTCGCCGTCACCCAGGCGGATCATCCAGCCGCCGTCCTTGCGCTCGAGCGCAGTCACCTCCGAGTTGAGTCGCAGCAGCGCGCCCGACGCGCGCGCGCCCTTCAGGAAGCCGGCATGGATTGCCGCCACATCCATGTCCTCGGCCAGTTCATGGATCGCGCCGCCGGCGCAGGCTTCGGGCTTCAACAGCGGCTGCAGCGCCAGCACCTCCCTGGGCGTCCGCCAGCGGACGCTTGGGACCAGGCGGGCGTACTCTTCGGCCGCCTTCTGCAGCGCTTCCGTCTGATCGGCGCGGCCCGCAATCAACGCGCCGCGCGGCGTCAGCAGGTGATGGTCGGTGAATCCGGGAGGCGGCTTGCGGTAGAAGTGGCCGGTCGCCACGGTGATGGCGCGGATCTCGGCGCTGCCATACGTCTCCGAATGCAGCGCCGCCGAGCGGCCGGTCGTGTGATAGGCCGCGACATGCTCGCGTTCGAGGATGACCACGCGGGCTCTGGGCACGAGATGGTAGGCGGCGGAGACTCCGGCGATGCCGGCGCCGACAATGGCGAAATCGAATTCCTGCATGGCGTCACATTGCAGGCTGATCGGCCGGGCGGCAATATCGGCGAATGTTCCCCGTCTCCGACTCTGTTTTCCAGTGGTACGACCTCGGAGCGACCTTCTTCTGGGGCATGAGCGGCGCCATGCTGGCGGCGCGCAAGGGCTGCGATATCGTCGGCATCTTCATCATCGCCATGGTCTCGGCGACCGGCGGCGGCCTGATCCGAGACGGCCTGTTCCTGCCGGGCTGGGCAGCACCCAAGTTGATCCAGACGCCGGACTACCTCGTTACCGTGACTGTCGTGACCGCGATCGTGCTGGCGTTGGGCGGCTGGCTGCGCCGGCAGAGCTGGCTGCCCCACGCCCTGGCGCTGGCCGATGCCCTGGGCATCGGCGCCTACGGCGTGGTCGGCATGCATCTGGCGGTCCAGGCCGGCATCCCGATGATCGGCGCCATGCTGATCGGGTTCGTCAATGCCGTGGGCGGCGGCGTGCTGCGCGACTTGCTGCTGAACCAGCGGCCGGAACTGCTGCAGCCCAGCGTCTGGATGGGCCTGGCCTCGGTCATGGGCTGCCTGCTGTTCGGCATTCTCCTGAAGCTCGACGTGCCCAGTGCGTGGGCCGGCGCCGCGGCGGCTTTCGCCGCCTTCTCGATCCGCCTTCTGGCGCTGCGTTTCAACTGGCGGTCCCGGGCGCTGCGGGCCTTCGAGGAGGATTGGCGGGCCGAGGGCAGGCCGGGTAAATCGGGACCATGAACCTCGCCCATCTGCTGCTCGGCGCGGCCCAGGAATTCGGCGGCTTGCCCGCGCTCGCCCTCGGCGGCAAGTCGATCAGCGACTACCGCGAACTGTGGCGCAAGGTGTCGGTGATGAGCATGCACCTGCGCACGCGTTTCGGGTTGGCGCGCGGCGACCGGGTGGCGTTCGCCATGACCAACTGCCCGGAATCGATCGAGGTCATGTACGCGATCTGGCACGCCGGTCTCTGTGCGGTGCCGATGAACGCCAAGCTGCATGCCAAGGAATTCGCCTTCATCCTCGCCAATTCCGGCGCAAAGCTGTGCTTCGTCACGCCGGACCTGCTGGCGACCATCGGCGAGGCGGCAAAGGAGGCGCCGGAGCTGAAGGAGATCGTCGATGCCACGACCCGCAGCTTCACCTTCATGGCGGTAGGCGATCCCGCCACGATGGTCGACTGCGAGCCGACCGATCCGGCCTGGCTGTTCTACACATCGGGCACGACGGGGCGGCCCAAGGGCGCCGTGCTCAGCCATCGCAACCTGCTGACGATGACACTCAACTACTATGCCGATGTCGACCGGCCGGTCGCCGGCGGCTCGATCGTGCATGCCGCGCCGATCAGCCACGGCTCGGGGCTATGGAATTTCCCGATGCTGGCGCGCGGCTCGGTGCAGGTCTTTCCCGAGAGCGGCCACTACGACGTGGCCGAGACGGTCGGGCTGATGAACCGCTGGCCCGACTGCAGCATCTTCCTCGCACCGACCATGGTGAAGCGCCTGATCGAGCATGGCAGCGTGAGCGAGCTTCGGCCCGGCGCGCTGCGCCTGATCACCTATGGCGGCGCGCCGATGTATGTCAGCGACCTCAAGCGCGCCATGGAGCTGCTCGGCGATCGTGCGCTGTGCCAGCTCTACGGCCAGGGCGAGAGTCCGATGACGATCACGCACCTGTCGCGCGAAGTCCATGCCGAGCGCACTCATCCGCGCTGGGAACAGCGGCTGGCCTCGGCGGGGATCGCCGACACCTGCGTCGAAGTACGAGTGGTCGACGAGGCAGGCAAGCGCGTTCCAACCGGCGAGGTCGGTGAAATCGTGGTCAAGGGCGACACCGTGATGTCCGGCTACTGGAACAATCCCGATGCCACGGCCAGGTCGCTGCGCGACGGCTGGCTGTGGACCGGAGATGTCGGCGCCTTCGACGAGGATGGCTTTCTCACCCTGAAAGACCGCTCGAAGGACATGATCATTTCCGGCGGCTCCAACATCTATCCGCGCGAGATCGAGGACGTTCTGAACCTGCATCCGGGCGTCGCGGAGTGCTCGGTGGTCGGCCGGCCGCATCCCGAGTGGGGCGAGGAAGTCGTGGCCTTCGTCGTCGCACGGCCCGGCGCGGCACCGAGCGCCGCCGAGCTCGACAAGCTCTGCCTCGACAACATCGCCCGTTTCAAGCGGCCGAAGGACTACAAGTTCATCGACGCCTTGCCGAAGAACAACTATGGCAAGATCCTGAAGACCGAGCTCAGGACCAAGCTCTAGTCGTCAGGGTGCGCCGTCCCTGATTTCGGTGACCAGATAGATCTGCTCGAGCCGGTCGGTCGGGCCGAACAGCAGTTCCAGCCGCTTGAGAGTCGTCTGTCCGCGACGCGGACCGGCTGACGCGAACTGCCAGGTGTATTGCCGCGTGCCGGACCGGGCGACGCTGGGATAGATGCCTTGGCCTCCCGGCGTGCCGAACAGGTTCAGCACGTCGCTGGCGCTGGTGCGGCCCCGGGTCAGCGCCCCGACCTTGGCTTCGTCGAAGTCGGTCGCGTCTTCGTTGAAGCTGCTCGAGAAATTGTAGGCGACGAGCTTGCCGTTCCAGAAAGACAGGTCGAGCAGGCGGATGCGGGCCGTCGCCTGGTTGCCGAGCGAGACCATGGTCGCGCGGGTGAAGGCGTAGCGCAGGCGCTCGATGCTGCCCTTGACCGTCGCGCGCCGCAGCCCGTCGGGCCGGGGCTTGAGTGCTTCAAAGTTGTCGATCGTGGTGATGTTGCCGGGTTCCTCGTGGCGTTCGGCGGGTTCGCCGAAGGCGGCAACGATCTCGGCCGGCGTGGTGACGCCCAGCAGCAGCGCGCCCTGGGGCGGGCGGGTGAAGTCGCGGCCCTCGGAACTGCATCCGGCGGCAAGTCCCGCAACCGCCAGCGCCTTCAGCAGCGTGCGCCGACGGCATGCTTCTAATGGGCCAGGGGAATGAGCTAACGTTGGAAGCACGCGAAACAAGAAATCCTGGAGGATCTCCCATGGGTAGCATGATCGACTTCAAGCGTCCCGACGGTTCGACCTGCAAGGGCTATCTTTCAGAGGCAGGGAAGGGAAAGCCTGGAATCATCGTGCTTCAGGAGTGGTGGGGGTTGAACGACCAGATCAAGGGCGTGGCCGATCGCTTCGCCGCCGCCGGCTACAACGCGCTGGCGCCCGATCTCTACAAGGGCCGGGTGACGCAGAAGCCCGACGAGGCCAACCACCTGATGACCGGCCTCGACTTCGTCGGCGCCTCGGACCAGGACATCGCGGGCGCGGTGAAGCATGTCGCCGCCATCAGCCGCAAGGTCGGCGTGATGGGCTACTGCATGGGCGGCGCCCTCACCATCGCGGCGGCGGCGCGGGTATCCGGCATCGCCTGCGGCGTGCCGTTCTACGGCGTGCCACCCGCAGGGCTGGCCGATCCGGCGAAGATCGGGATCCCGATGCAGGGCCACTTCGCCAACAGGGACGATTGGTGCACGCCGCAGGTCGTGAACGAATTCGAGAAAGCGATGACCGCTGGAGGCAACAAGCCGGAGGTCTTCCGCTACGACGCGGCCCACGCCTTCGCCAACGAGAAAAGCCCGGCGTATGACCCGGCGGCAGCCAGGCAGGCGTGGGAACGCATGATGGCCTTCCTCGGCAAGCACCTCTGAGGTGACTGCAAGACCAGCCCTCGGCCTTGCCATCGTTGGGCTGGGCGCCTCGCTGGCGCCGCTCGACATCGCGGTCAATGTCGCGCTGCCGGCGATTACCGCCCACTTCCGCCTGGCACTCGGCGACGTGCAGTGGCTGGTGATCTGCTACGTGCTGGTCTACGGCTCGCTGATGCTGGTCTGCGGCAAGCTGGGCGATCTGTTCGGCCATCGCCTGATCTTCCGGACCGGATTGCTGGTGTCGGCGGTGGGCTGCGCGGCCTGCGCGGCGGCGCCGAGCTGGCCGCTGTTCCTGTGGGCGAGGGTAGGACAGGGCGTCGGCACGGCCCTGGCGATCTCCTGCACGAC
>CAWUOG010000166.1:0-6410 GCA_963923875.1 uncultured Alphaproteobacteria bacterium | reverse complement strand
CCGCCGGACCAGGCCCAGCACGGCACCTCGGCCGCGATCGAGTTCGCGGTCCGCGGGCTCGAGGTCGAGCATGTGGTGATCCTGGGCCACGCCCTGTGCGGGGGCATCGCGGCCCTGGTCGACGGCGAGAGCAGCGCTTACGCCCACTACGACTATGTCTCTACCTGGACGGCGGTCGCCCGGACGGTGCGCGACGTTGCCGTGCACGATCTTGCCGGCCGGCCGCGCGAGCAGATCGTGCGCGCGGTCGAGCAGGCCGCTGTTGTCAACAGCGTCGCCAACCTGATGACCTTCCCCTGGCTGGCCGAGCGGGTGAGCGCCGGCAAACTGGTGCTGCATGCCTGGTGGTTCAACCTCACCGAGGGCCAGCTCTACGCGTTCAACGCCGACAACGCGACCTTCGAGCCGGTCAAGGGCATCGCCGTGAATCCGACGGTGCAGCAGGGCACGCGCCTCTCGGCGATCAAGCCCGAGCGGCTGCTCCTGGCGTTGGCGGACAAGAAGCCGGCATTCTGAGCCGGCGGTGCGCCGCATCGTCGTCGTGGGCGGGCAGGGCGGCGGCAAGACCCGACTGTCGTTGGCGCTGGGCCGCAAGCTCGACCTGCCGGTCATTCATCTCGACGTGCTCTATTGGCGGCCGGGTTGGAAGCCCTCGGACAAGGCGGACTTCCGCAAGCGGGTAGCCGATGCCATTGCCAGCGATCGCTGGATCGTCGATGGCAGCTTCTCGGGTCTTGCGATGGATCTCACGATCGCGCGCGCCGACCTGTTCGTCGCGATCGAGCGGCCGCGCTGGCTTCGGATGTGGCGCGTTCTGATGCGATCAATCTTCGAGCGCGACGAGCGGCGCAGCGATCTGCCGGAAGGATGCCCGGAAGTGCTCGACTGGATGCTGGTGAAGGAAGCCTGGAACTACGATGCCATACGCACGCCGCGCATCGAGACCGAACGGCTCCGGTACGGTCCCGATGTCCCGGTCGTGCGCCTGCACAGCGACCGGGAGATCGAGGCGTTCATCGAGTCTAGTTCGCCAGCGACTTGATTGCGGCGTCGACGCCGCCCGGCGCGAACGGAATCCCGACGGTCTTCATCGCGAGTTCGGTGGTGGCGAGGCAGCCCAGCAACATCGGCTCGTTGAGATCGCCGAGATGGCCGATGCGGAACACCTTGCCCATCAGCGGCCCCAGTCCGCCGCCGAGCGACAGGTTGAAGCGCTCCAGTGCCGTCTTGCGCATGGCGTCGGAGGTGTGGCCCTCCGGCATCATGATCGTGGTCACCGAATTGGAAAGACGCTCCTCGGTCTGGCCGAAGAGGGACGGACCTTTGCCGTCGGCACTCCACGCCCGCACGCAGGCGCGGGTCGCCTCGGCGAGACGGGCATGGCGGGCGAACACGCCTTCCAGGGTCTCTTCCTCGATCAGCTTGATCGATTCCTGCAAGCCAAAGAAGAAGTGCACCGGCACCGTCCCGTTGAAGCGCTGCGGCTTGCGCGACGCCATCAGTTCCCAGTTGAAATAGTATTTGGGCAGCTTGGCCTTGCGGGCGACTTCCATGGCTTTCGCGCTGACGCCGGTCATCGCCAGCCCGGTCGGCAGCATCAGGCCCTTCTGGCTCCCGGCGATCGTCACGTCGATGCCCCAAGCATCCATCTTGTATTCCATGCTGCCGAGCGAGGAGATCGTGTCGGCGAGCAGCAGGGCCGGGTGCTTGGCCTGATCGAGGGCGCGGCGCACGTCGGCCATCGGCAGGAAGAGGCCGGTCGCCGTCTCGTTGTGGACGGCGAGCACCGCCTTGATCTCATGGCTCTTGTCGGCAGTGAGGCGCTCGGTGAGCTTGTCGATGACCAAGCCCTTGCGCCAGTCGGCCGGCAGCATCTCGACCTTGAGCCCCATCGCCTCGGCCAGTTCCTTGAAGCCCAGCGAGAAGTAGCCGGTCTCGATGACCAGTACGAGTTCGCCCGGAGAGAACAGGTTGGCGACTGCCGCCTCCCATGCACCGTGACCGGTCGATGCGTGGAAGAACAGCTCCTGGTCGGTCTTGAAGATCCGCTTGATCCCCGCGGTACAGACGCGCTGGATCTCGAGGAATTCCGGCGCGAGGAAGTCCATTACGGGACGGTCCATGGCTCGCAGGACGCGGTCGGGAATGTTGGTCGGGCCGGGGTTGTTGAAGAACTGGCGGCCGCGCGGCTTGGCGTTCACTTGAGCAGTCACTTTTGGCGACTCCGGTCTGCGTAAAGTGGGCAGGGGATTAGACCGCCGCCCTTGGCGAAGCAAGCGAGGCTTGCGATGCTCCCGCATGAGCCCAATTGAGGGCGACGGGGACCCGAGTAAATGAGCAGCGCCGTACCCACCAATTCCGCGATCGTCACCGATTATCGGGCCCGGACCCAGGGGTCGGGTGCGCTGTTTGAGCGCGCCCGCAAGGTGCTCCCGAGCGGCATTACGCACGACGCACGCTACCTCGATCCCTACTCGATCCATGTCGCCAAGGCGAAGGGCCCGCGCAAGTGGGACGTCGACGGGAACGAGTATGTGGACTATTTCGGCGGCCACGGCGCCATGCTGCTTGGCCATTCGCACCCCGCCGTGGTCGAGGCGGTGAAGCGGCAGATGGAGCTCGGCACGCACTACGGCTCCAGCCACGAGCTGGAGGTGCGTTGGGCCGAGCTGGTGTGTGAACTCACACCCTGTGCGGACAAGGTGCGCTTCACGGCTTCGGGCACCGAGGCCTCGCACATGGCGATCCGTCTGGCGCGCGCCTATACCGGCAAGGACAAGATCGTGCGCTTCCTCGGCCACTTCCATGGCTGGCACGACAACGTGACGGCAGGTGCAGGCGCCACGTACGACGGCGGCACGACTCCCGGCGTGCCACAGGACGTGAGTGCCCTTTCGATCGTCATGCCGAGCGACAATGTCGCCGCCGTGGTCAAGCTGATCGAGGAGCGCGACGACATCGCGGCGGTGATGTTCGAGCCTTCCGGCGCCTCCTGGGGGCAGGCACCGCTGCCGCCGGGCTTCATCCAGGCGGTACGCGACGCGACCAGGAAGAAGGGCGTCGTCATGCTGATGGACGAGGTTATCACCGGCTATCGCTGGTCGTCGGGCGGCGCGCAGAAGGCGTTCGGCATCACGCCGGATCTCTGCATCCAAGCCAAGATCGTGGCAGGCGGCCTGCCGGGCGGTGCGGTTGCAGGCAAGCGCGACATCCTCGACCGCATCGATCACGAGGCGACGGCGGCCAAGAAGATCGAGCGTATTCTCCATCCCGGCACCTACAACGCCAATCCGTTGTCGGCCGCTGCGGCCGTGACGGCGCTTACCCTGGTGCGCGACGAGGACCTCGCCGAGAAGGCCAACAGGACGGCAGCCGAGCTGCGCAAGGCGCTGACCGAAGTGCTGGTGCAGGAAGGCGTGCCGTGGGGCATCTACGGCCAGAGCTCGACCTTCCTGATCTATCCCAACCCGTTCGGCGATCCGATCGATCCGGCCGCCTTCGATCCGCTGAAAGTGCCGTTCGCCAAGCTCAAGGGCGCACGCGGCGCTGGCCCGCTCACCGGCAAGATCCGCATGGGCCTGATGACCCACGGTGTCGACGTCATGGGCGCACCCGGCGGCTTCGTCTCGGCGATGCACGGCGGCGCCGAAATCGAGAAGACGGTCCACGCGCTGCGCATGACGGTGCGGGCGCTCAAGGCCGAACGCGAAGTGAAGGCCGCCTGACCATGTACGGCATGACCAAGGCGGTTCCGGCGCAGGAGTTCAGCCGGGTGCCGGAGAAGTTCCGCAAGAACAAGAAATCCTCGTGGGGCGACGCCAATGCTGCGGGCATGGAGCTCGATGCCTTCCTCGAGGGGCCGAGCTTCGATCGCGCCGGCAATCTTTACGTTACGGACATTCCGTTCGGCCGGGTGTTCCGCGTCAGCCCGGGGGGCGACTGGACCTTGATCACGGAATATGACGGCTGGCCGAACGGGCTGAAGATCCACAAGGACGGCCGCATCTTCCTCACCGACTACAAGCGCGGGATCATGCTGCTCGAACCGGCGACCGGGAAGGTGACGGCGCTGGTCGATCATCGCGGCTCGGAGAGCTTCAAGGGCGTCAACGACCTCTTCTTCGCCGCCAACGGCGATCTCTTCTTCACCGACCAGGGCCAGACCGGCCTGCACGATCCGACCGGCCGCGTCTATCGCTACGACACGGCGGGAAGGCTCACCATGCTGGTCAACACCGTGCCAAGTCCCAACGGCCTGGTGATGAACAAGGCGGAGAACGTGCTCTATGTCGGCGTGACGCGCGGCAACGCCGTGTGGCGCCTGCCGATCATGGCCGACGGTACCGTCAGCAAGGTCGGCCTGTTCATCCAGATGTCCGGCGGTCATGCCGGCCCCGACGGGATGGCACTCGACGCCGAGGGAGGGCTCGTGGTGGCGCACCCCAGCACGACGGCCTGGCGGTTCGATCATCTCGGCCGGCCGACGCACCATGTCGACGCTGGAGACGACATCTTCTGCACCAACATCGCCTTCAGCGGGAATGATCTTTACCTGGTCGTTTCCCGGCCCAGTGCGAAGGTTCCGGGCGGCACGATCCTCAAGGCCACGATGCCGGTAGGCGGAAAGCCCATGTTCTCGCACGCATGACGCGGGACTAAGCTTCCTTCCGCAAAAGGGGGAGGAAGCAATGATCACCCGTCGTCATCTCGTTGGCGCCCTGGCAGCCGCTCCTGTCGCGGCTCCCGCCGTGCTGCGCGCCCAGACCGTGACCTGGCTCTTCTATACGCACGTTCCGGCGGCGACGCTGGTGCCGGCGCGCGTATCGCAGGAGATCGTCGAGCGCGTCGCCAAGGAAACCAATGGCGGCTTCCAGATCAAGTATCACCTCGGCGGCTCGCTCACGATCAAGGCGACCGACATCACGACGGCGGTCGGCGACAATGTCGTGCAGCTGGGCGACGACGCCTTCCAGCAGGGCAATGTGCCGATCACCGGCATCCTGCGCCTGCCGATGCTGATCACCAGCGCCGCCGAATTCGAAAAGGCGCTGGCGGTGATGCGACCCTACCTCGAGCGCGCCTTCGACAAAAAGGGCGTGACGCTGCTCGCGAACTACTACTTCCCGATGCAGATCGCCTGGTCGAGCAAGAAGCTCACCTCGCTCGACGACTTCAAGAACCAGAAGATCCGCGCCACATCGCCCGAGCAGATCGAGTTTCTCAAGCGCTTCGGCGCCAATGGACTCACGGTCGGCGGTTCGGAAGTGCCTTCGGCGCTGGAACGCGGCGTTGTCGACGGCGTGCTCACGGCGAACGCCGGCGGCGGCAAGATCTGGAAGGACCTCCTGAAATATTGCTACGAGATCGGCCTCAACTATTTCGAGGACAACATCGTCGTGAACAAGGAGGCCTACGCCAAGCTGCCGGCCGCCTACAAGGAGTCACTGACGAAGGCGATCGTCGAGTTGACGCCCAAGATGACGACGATGATGGCGCAGGAAGAGATCGATGAGGCGGCCAAGCGCAAGGCCGAGGGCATGGTCCAGACCAAGGCCACGCCGGAGGACTACAAGCGCGGCGCCGAACGCATGGTCGATTTCTGGGATGTCTGGGCCAAGCGGCACGGTGCCGAGACGCAGGAGGCGCTCAAGAAGGTGCGCGATACGCTGGGCCGCTAGATGAGCGCCTCATCCGATGTCCGCCCGTTCGATGTGGTCGAGCGGGTGAGCCTGTGGCTGTCGGCCATCTGCATGATCGGCATGACGGTGCTCATGTTGCTCGAGGTGGTGCTGCGCGGCGCCTTCAACAGCACGACCGAAAACTCCGACGAGCTCGTCGGATACCTCCTGGTCGGCATTTCCTTCCTGTCTCTGGCTCTGTGCCAGAGCCGCGGCGCCTTCCATCGTGTCGAGATGGTGCAGATGCGGCTCGGGCCGCGAGGCAAGGCGGTGTCGAGCCTGGTGTTCGACGTCCTGTCCTTCGGCTACGTCGCACTGACCGACTGGTATTTCGTGCAGTTCGTGCTCAGTTCCTACAATCGCGAATCGGTGGCGCCGACGCCGCTCGCGACTCCCCTCTGGATTCCTGAATCCGTGATGGCCGTGGGCGCCACGCTGTTGCTGGTGTCGCTCGCCCGCGCCATCGTTCGCGATGTCCGGGAGCTTGCGTCGTGAGCGCGGGGCTCGAAGTCCTCGTCGTTCTGGTGATCTTCCTCGGCCTGCTTGCGGCAGGCATGGCGATCCCGTTCGCCATCGGCGTTCCCGCGATCGTCTACCTGCTGCTGCATGGCGGCGTGGCGTCCCTCAAGGGCATCGGGTTGATGAGCTGGGGTTCGATGAACAGCTTCGCGTTGACCGCGGTGCCGCTGTTCATCCTGATGGCCGAGATCATGCAGCATTCCGGCCTCAGTT
>CAWUOG010000165.1:0-6418 GCA_963923875.1 uncultured Alphaproteobacteria bacterium | reverse complement strand
AGCGGGGCAAGATGACGGCGATCATCACGCAGAACGTCGACGGCCTGCACCAGCGATCGGGCGTGCCCGAATCGAGGATAATCGAGCTGCATGGCAATTCGACCTATGCCACCTGCCTCGATTGCGGCCGCCGCTACGAGCTCGAACCGATCAAGAAGGCCTTCCAGGGCGAGGGCAAGCTGCCGGTCTGCGAGAAGTGCGATGGTATCGTGAAGACCGCGACCATCTCGTTCGGTCAGGCGATGCCGGAGATCCAGATGGCCCGGGCCCAGAACGAGACCATGGCGTGCGACCTGTTCATGGTGCTCGGCAGTTCACTGGTGGTCTATCCAGCCGCGGGCTTCCCGCGCATCGCCAAGCGGCAGGGTGCCAGGCTGGTGATCGTCAACCGCGATCCGACCGACCAGGACGAGGAGGCTGACCTGGTCTTGCATGCCGAGATCGGACCGACCTTGAGCCGCGTCGTCGGCGTGAATTGACAGGTGCGAACCGATGGACATGAACTGACATGAAGCGCAGATCGCTGCTCGGCGGTGCATTGGCCCTGACGGCTGGCGTTTCGCCAGCGTGCGCCCAGGACATCACCTTCTTCCGGATCGTCACCGGCGGCACCGTCGGGACGTACTTTCCGATCGGCGGGCTGATCGCCAACGCGATCTCCAATCCACCGGGTTCGCGGCCATGCAACGAGGGCGGCTCGTGCGGCGTGCCTGGGCTGGTGGCGACGGCGGTGGCCTCCAACGGCTCCGTGGCAAATGCCGCCGCGATCGGCAGCGGCATGGCGCAGTCGGGTTTCGTGCAATCGGATGTCACGTACTGGGCCTATTCCGGCACCGGGATTTACGAGGGTCGGGGCCGGATCGACACATTGCGAGTGATCGCCAACCTTTATGCCGAGAGTATTCACCTGGTGGCCCGGCGCGGTGCGAACATCAAGTCGGTGGCCGATCTCAAGGGCAAGCGTGTGTCGCTTGACGAACCCGGTTCCGGCACCCTGGTCGATGCCCGGATGATTCTGGCGGCCTACGGACTGACTGAAAAGGACATCGTGCCGAGCTACCTGCCGGCACAGCGCGTAGCCGACAGCCTGAGGGAAGGCGCGATCGACGCATTCTTCAATGTCAGTGGTTGGCCGCAGAGCTCCGTAGCCGAACTCGCGACCACCGTAGGCGTCGAATTGGTGCCGATCTCGGGCCCACAGGCCGAACAGTTGGTGAAGCAATACAGTTTCCTGGGCATCGACGAGATTCCAGACAATGCCTACAAGGGAGTGAGCGGGGTGCCAACGGTCAGCGTGCATGCACTCTGGGTGACCTCGGCCAGGCAGGCGGACGACCTGATTTACGGGATCACCGCCGCGCTCTGGAATCCGAACACGCGTAAGCTGCTCGATTCAGGGCATGCCAAGGGCCGCGATATCCGCCTGGAGACGGCCTTGACCGGTGTCGGTATTCCGCTGCATCCGGGGGCCGAAAGATTCTACAGGGAAAAGGGGCTGGCGAAGTAGCCAACATCATGCGTCTGAAGGACAAGGTTTGCCTCGTCACCGCGGCGGGGCAGGGGATCGGCGCTGCGACCGCACGCGCCTTTGCACGTGAAGGCGCTACGGTATGGGCGACGGACGTCGACGAGAGCAAGCTCACGGGGCTTGGCAGTGTCGCGGGTGTCAAGACCGCCAAACTCGATGTGCTCGACAAGGCCGCGATTGGGCAATTGGTCGGGCGGATCGGCACGGTAGACGTGTTGTTCAATTGCGCCGGCATCGTGAATCACGGAACGATCCTCGATGCCAGCGACGAGCAGTGGCAGTTCGCGCTGAACCTCAACGTCCGCAGCATGTTCTGGTCGATCCAGGCCGTCCTGCCCGGGATGTTGGCGAAGGGCGGCGGATCGATTGTCAACATGTCGTCGGCCGCCTCGTCGGTGAAGGGGGCAGCGCTGCGCTGCATCTACGGCACGACCAAGGCTGCCGTCATCGGGCTCACCAAGTCGGTGGCCGTCGACTACGTCTCCAAGGGCATTCGTTGCAATGCGATCTGTCCGGGCACGGTACAGACGCCGTCGCTCGACGAGCGCATCGCCGGGCTGGGCGGAGGGGCGGATGCGCGACAATTCTTCCTGCAGCGACAGCCGACGGGACGCTTCGGCTCGGCCGACGAGATCGCCTCGCTGGCACTCTACCTTGCAAGCGACGAAGCTGCTTTTACCACCGGCACTGTCAACGTGATCGACGGCGGCTGGAGCGTCTGATGGCCGCGGGGCCGGAACGGGAGATCGAGGCAATTGTCGCCTTGGCGCCCGTCATTCCCGTGCTGACCATCGACCGGCTGGCCGACGCCGTGCCGCTGGGCCGGGCGCTCGTGAAGGGCGGCCTCCCCGTCATCGAGATCACATTGCGAACGGAGGCGGCGATGGAGGCGGCGCGACAGATTGCCTCGAACGTTCCGGGTGCGGTTGTCGGCGTAGGAACGGTCCTGACCCCTGCGCAAATGCAGCAAGCTCGCAATGCTGGTGCCCGCTTCGCCGTCAGTCCGGGGTGCACGGCGACGCTGGCGCAGGCCGCGTTTCAAGCCGGGATGCCCTATCTCCCGGGCATCCAGACAGTGTCAGAAGCGATGGAGTTCAGTGACAAAGGATACCGGCTTTTCAAGTTCTTCCCGGCCGATGCGGCGGGCGGTGTGACCTGGCTGAAGGCCGTCGCAGCGCCGCTTGCCGGACTGAGATTTTGTCCTACTGGCGGTATCGGAGAATCCACCGTCCTGAATTACCTGGACCTGGCCAACGTCGCCTGCGTTGGCGGCTCATGGGTCGCTCCCAAGGACGCGGTAGCCGCCCAGGATTGGGCACGCATCGAGCGTCTTGCTGCCGCAGCATCCGCCCTCAAACGACGCTAGCAGCGCCACTGAAAAGGTGCTTCAACCAAGGTGTTGGAGTATCATAGTAAAAGCATGTTCAGACTGGCGATTGCTGTAGTGGCGCTTGCCTTGGGGGCGGGCGTCCAAGCCCGTGCCGAGTCGGTACTCGTGCTGAATTCCGAGGAAGCCTCCTACAGTCTACTGGATCGCACCACGCGCTCCGAAATCGCACGTTTTCCGATCGGGCGTGAACCGCACCACCTGTTCGCAACGCCGGACGGCAAGGAGCTCCTGCTCGCGTCGACCGTCACCAATGAACTGGTGGCGCTGGACATCAAAACTGCAGAACGGCGACGCGTCGTGCGCGACATCGTCGATCCCTACCAGCTTGCGTTCACCGCCGACGGCAAGTGGTTCGTCACCACGGCTTACCGGCTCGACCACATCGATATCTACCACGCCGACAACTTCAAACTCGCCAGCCGCATCTTCATGGACGGCATGCCGAGTCACATGGCGTTCGATGCCGATTCGAAAACCGTGTTCGTCACACTCCAGCAGAGCGGACGTGTAACGGCGATCGATCTACAGACGCAGATGATCAAGTGGAACGTTGAGGTCGGCAAGGCGCCCGCGGGTATCGTCATGTTGCCCGACAACAAGCGCCTGTTGGTTGCACTTACCGGCGAGGACTCGATCCTGACCATCGAGCCGAAGGACGGGGCGGTCGTTGGGCGTCTGCAGACCGGCAAGTCGGCGCACAATTTCTGGCCCAAGGGCGACGGCCGGCATTACTTCCTGAGCAACCGTGTCGAGAACACCGTGTCGATCATCGACACCCAGGAGATGAAGGTCGCCGGCACGATCAAGGTGAACGGCGGTCCAGACGACATGGACATCACGGCCGACGGCAAAGAGCTGTGGGTGACGCAGCGCTTTCTGCGTCGTGTCGCCGTCGTGGACCTGACGCAGATGAAGGTCGTGGCCTCGATCCCGGTCGGCAAGTCGCCGCATGGCCTCTTCGTCCTGAAGGGTGACGCGATCGTCACCCCGGCGCCTATTCGTGCGGCGCAGAACGAGCCGGAAAAGAAATAGGGCCGCGCGATGCGCGAGCTCGTCGATATCTGGGTATCGGTCCAGACCTGGATTTTCCAGACCCTTGTCGGCCCGCTCATCTTCCAGTTCGGCCTCATGGAATGGTTCGAAGCCGCCTTCAATGCGGTCGAATTCGTCATGCTCGGCATCGTGCAGATCACGGTCATCGCGCTGGTGATGCGCACCTTCGAGAAGCGGTGGCCGCTCGAACGTGTGGCCGACAACCGGCTGATGCGGACGGACCAGATTTATACCGTTCTGAACAAACTCGGCGTCATTCCGCTCGCGGTCTTCGCCGCGGCCTATCCGATCACCCAGGAGATCGAGCATCTGGTTCGCGCCATGGGGATGGCGCCACCGCGCATCGAGCGGATCGTTCCGTGGCTGCATGACAATGCCCTCGCCTCGTTCTTGGTCTATTTCGCGCTCTACGACTTCGCGGCCTACTGGGTGCACCGCGCTCAGCACCGGCTCCGCTGGTGGTGGGCGCTACACAGCCTGCACCATAGCCAGCGTCGGGTGACGGTGTGGTCAGATGACCGCAATCACGTGCTGGATGATCTCATGGTCAACGTCGTGCTGGCGTTGTTCTCGCAATTCGTCGGCGTGCAGCCCGAGGACTACGTGCTGATCCTGATGGTCGGCCGCATGATCGAGAGCTGGAGCCATGCCAATGTCGACATGGGCTTCGGCCGGATCGGTGACCGTCTCCTGGTCAGCCCGCGCTACCACCGCCTGCACCACTCGCTGGCGAACCCGACCGAGCCGCATATCCACGATCACAATTTCGCTCCGGTGTTCCCGATCTGGGACATCCTGTTCGGCACGGCGATCTTCGACCGCAAACACCGCCCGACCGGCGTCGACGACGACGTGATCGATGCCGACAACAACACCGGGTGGATTGGCCAGCAGATCCGGGTGTTCGGGCGGTTCTTCTCCGCGCTGCTGCCGCGTTTCAGCCGCGCCTGAGAGCCTCCAGCACCGCTTCCTTGCGCGGAATTGGAGTTACTGCGCCATAGCCCGTGGTCGAGAGTGCCGCAGCAACATTTGCATAACGGCCGGCAGCGATCGGATCGTCGCCCTCGAGGAGACGGCTCAGGAACGCGCCATCGAACGTATCGCCGGCTCCGGTGGCGTCGATGGCCGTGACCTTGAAAGGAGGCAGACGATCGCGGCTAGTCTGCGTCGCGATCAGGCAGCCCTCGGCGCCCATCTTCAAGGCTACCAATGGCGAACCGAGGCCGAGATAATAATCTGCAATCGCGTCGGCATCCTCCAGTCCGGTGAGGTGCTGGGAATCGTCGAGGCTCGGGAGCAGAATGTCGCAAAGCGGGACCGTTTCGTTGATCTTGGCCCGCGCCGTATCGAGGTCCCAAAGACGCAGCCGCAAATTCGTATCGTACGATACCTTGGCGCCGCCCTTGCGCGCGATCGCGATGGCGGCATCGCCCGCTGCCCGCGCCGACTCGCTGATCGCCTGGCCGATTGCAGACAGATGAAAGAACCTGGCGCCGGCGATGTAGTCCGCTGGCAGTGCGTCCGGCGCCATCAGGGAGGCGGCTGAGTTCTTCCGGAGATAGTCGAACTTGTGGCCGGAGGCACTGTGCGTGACGAAGCTCACGCCTGTCGGGGCCGTGGGATGACGGGTGACTCGCGATGCGTCGAGGCCTTCCGTCTTCCAGAGGTCGAGGAAGGCATCGCCCATCCAGTCCTGGCCGAGGCTGGTGACATAGCCCGAGCGCACACCCTGCCGGGAGGCCGCGATCACGACATTTTGCGAATCGCCGCCGAAGCCCTGCAGCCAGGTCCGGCCGTCGCCCTCCTTGGGGCGGTTGAACTCGATCAGGGGCTCGCCCATCGAGACGATGCTGGGTGAGTTGCTCATCGCACGATCTGTAGCATGCGAACGCCGGCATGGTAGGGTCGCGGCCAATAAATCGGAGGGAAGCGATGGCCGCGAAGAAGAAAGTCAATGGACAGCGCCGTCTGCGCAGCCGCGAATGGTTCGACGCGCCAGGCGATCCGACCATGGCCGCTCTTTACCTCGAGCGGTACATGAATTTCGGCCTGACGCTCGCCGAGCTTCACAGTAACCGTCCGATCATCGGAATTGCCCAGACAGGCAGCGACCTGTCGCCCTGCAACCGGCACCATCTCGACCTTGCCTCACGGGTGCGCGACGGTATCCGCGATGCCGGAGGCATCCCCATCGAATTTCCAGTGCATCCGATCCAGGAAACCGGCAAGCGGCCGACGGCGGCCCTTGACCGCAATCTTGCCTACCTCAGCCTGGTCGAGAGTCTGTACGGCTATTTCTTCGACGGCGTCGTGCTGACCACCGGCTGCGACAAGACCACTCCCGCCATGATCATGGGGGCAGCTACCGTCAATATTCCGGCAATCGTGCTGTCGGGCGGGCCGATGCTCGACGGTCACTATGCCGGCGGGCTCGCGGGATCGGGCAC
>CAWUOG010000164.1:0-6479 GCA_963923875.1 uncultured Alphaproteobacteria bacterium | reverse complement strand
GCGGCAGCCAGCGAAACGGCAACCCTTTTGACGACATGGACGCAAATTCCTCCAGAGCAGCAAGGTTAACCGCGATGCTGCGGCGCCGCCACCGGCGGCGTTCCTTGACACTGGCGCGGCTCGCCGCATAAAAGCCCCCACCCATGGCTGGGTAGCTCAGCTGGTTAGAGCACGGCACTCATAATGCCGGGGTCGGCGGTTCAAGTCCGCCCCCAGCTACCATTTTTGGCCCCCGAGGTCGCCGCCTCGGGGGCCTTTCATTTGTGGTCTTTCTTCGCCACCTTGAGGTCATGGCCGACACGCACGGAAATTCGCACCACCAGACCGACGTCGCGATCGTTGGGGCGGGACCGGTCGGCCTGTTCACCGTGTTCGAGTGCGGCATGGTGCGGCTCAACTGCCATGTCGTCGACGTGCTCGACGATGCCGGCGGCCAGTGCACGGCGCTCTATCCCGAGAAGCCGATCTACGACATTCCCGGTTTTCCTCGGGTCGAGGCGGCCGAACTGGTCGTACGTCTGAAGGCGCAGGCGGCGGCCTTCCGGCCGATCTATCACCTGGGCGAGCAGGTCAGGGGGCTCGAGCCGCTGACCGGTGGCTTCTGGCGGCTCACCACGTCGAAAGGCACCGTGATCCAGGCCAGGGCGGTCATCGTCGCGGCCGGCGTCGGCGCCTTCGGGCCCAACCGGCCGCCGCTGGCCGGCATCGAGGCCTACGAGGGCAGGAGCGTCTTCTATTACGTCACGCAGCGCGAAAGTTTTCGCGGCAAGCGCGTGGTGATCGCGGGCGGCGGCGATACGGCGGTCGATTGGGCGCTGTCGCTCGCCGAGATTGCCGCTCGGGTCTCGGTGATCCATCGCCGCGACAGGTTCCGGGCGGCCCCCGAGAGCGAAGCCCGGCTGAAGGCGCTGGCCCAGGCGGGCAAGGTCGACCTGGTCGTGCCGTATCAGTTGCACGGCCTTGAGGGAGAGAACGGCCAGTTGACGTCGGTCGCGGTGGCCACACTCGACGGCGCCGTGAAGAAGATCGAGGCCGATGCGCTGCTGCCATTCTTCGGCCTGTCGATGGCGCTCGGCCCGATCGCCGATTGGGGGCTGGCGCTCGAGCGCAACCAGATCGCGGTCGAGCCCGCGACCATGGCGACCAGCCTGAAGGGCATCTACGGCGTCGGCGACATCGTGTCCTATCCCGGCAAACTCAAGCTGATCCTCACCGGCTTTGCCGAGGCAGCGATCGCCGCGCGCTCGGCTTACGCGCAGATCCATCCCGAGACGCCCCTGCACTTCGAATACTCGACGACGCAGGGAATTCCGAACTCGTAACGCCCGGGGGCGCGGCCCGGCTAGGTCACCGGTCGCTGCTGCGGCAGGCGATCTTTCTTGCCGTACACGGGGGGGGAGAGTGCGTCGGCATCGCGGCCGGCCCAGTCGCGCTGGCTGACGGTCGCAAGCCGCTTGCGCTGGCCCTCGACCAGGCCCGCGGTCGCAGCCTCGACGTCGACCGTCAGCACCTTGCCGTCCTTCACCACCTGCTGGCCGTCGACATAGACATGGCGGATGGCGCGATCGCCTGCCGAGTAGATCAGGCTGCGCACAGGCTCGTGGCTGGGCTGCATGTAGGGATGGCCCATGTCGACCAGCGAGAAGTCTGCCTTGCAGCCCGGCGCCAGACGGCCGAGGTCGGGCCGCCGCAGGATTTTGGCGCCGCCGATGGTGGCGGCTTCGAAGGCGTGCCGCGTGGTGCCCATCTTGTAGTTCATGGTGAAGACGCGGGCGAGGTAACAGACCAGCCGGATCTCATCGAGCATGTTGTGCGGGAAGGTGTCGGTGCCGATACCGACCGTGATGCCCGCGTTCATGTAGCGGCCGATCGAGTTCATGACCATGCCGCGGCGTGCGAACACGGTCGGGCAGTGCGCGACCGACGCCCCCGAATCGCGCAGCATCTCGAAGTCGTGCGCATGCGGGTAGTGGATCTGCGGGTGGTCGTTCAGGAAGATGCCGTGGCCGATCACCAGGTCGGGACCCAGCACGCCGATGTCGTTCAGCCACTCGATCGGAGTCTTGCCGTGGCGGCGCACGATCTCGTGGAACTCGACGACCGCCTGGCAAGCGTGGGTCTGCATCGGCAAGCCGCGTTTCCTGGCCTCCTGCAGCGCCTCCTTGAAGAAGCCTTCGCGGCAGGTGTCGATCTGCGCCGGACCGACCATGCCGGAGATCCGGCCGCTCGGATGCTTCGCCGCCTCGTCGAGCGTCTTCATCGACGCTTCGAACGCCTTCTCGCCGGCCTTCTCGTCCCACGCGTAGTCCACCGTGTGGCCGTTCTTGGTGAACCACACACCCTGGCGCATCATCGGGCAGACGACGGCGCGGATGCCGCTCCTGGCGAGGTCGTCGACCCAGCCCGGTCGCGCCATCGACAGATCGGTGATCGTGGTGACGCCGCTCTTCAGCAGCTCCGATATCGCGACCAGCGAAGACGGGCCCGCATCCTCGGGATTGAGGCCATACACCGTGAGGTACTCGTAGAGCGAGCTCTGGCCCAGTTTGTCGCTGCCATACTCCTCGGTGAGCCCCTTGTTGGCCGGCTCCGAGAAGGGATGGCTGTGGACGTTCACGAGGCCCGGGATCGCCATGAAGCCCTTGCCGTCGATCGTGACGTCGGCCGGCCCGTCATAGCCCGGCCCGACATGGACGACCTCGTTGCCCTTGAACACGAGGTCGGCCTTGTCGAGATAGACATGCCGCTGCTCGGACTCGTCCCAGGCCACGACATGGTCGAGGCCGGCGATCTTGGTGGTCTTCATGGCGCTTTTCCCTCTGTCTTTCCTACTTCAGCGCAAGTCCCAGGCCCTTGTACATCGCGCAGCCATAGTTGCCGTGCGCCTTCATGGGCTTGAGCCGGGCGCCGCTCACCAGGAACAGCGGCTCGTGATAGAGCGGGATCCAGACATAGGCGTCGTGCACCTTCTGCTGGACCGCCTGGTAGGCCGATGCACGTGTGGCGTCGTCGAGCGCCTGGCTGCCCTTGTCGAGCAGTTCGTCTGTCTCCTTGTCCTTCCAGTTCATACGGTTGGGCGTCGGCGTGTTGGCTGACCTGAAATAGAGGTTCAGCGCATCGCCGGCCGAGACGTACGGGAAGCTCATGCCGAAGGCGTCGAACTCCTGCGTCGCGAGCTTGCCCCACGCCACCGTGGAGTCGAACAGCTGGATCTGCAGATCGATGCCGATCTTGCGCAGGTCGCCCTGCACGGCCTCGGCGACCTCCTTAAACTGGCCCGAGATGCCGTAGATCAACGGCGCCAGTTTCTTGCCGTCCTTGGTCCGGAAGCCGTCGGGGCCCTTCTTCCAGCCGGCTTCGTCGAGCAACCTCTCGGCTTCCTTGACGTTCTCGCCGTACTTGGCGCGGTCGAGCTTCGGATTGAAGTCGAGCACGGTCGGCAGCAGCATGGTGTTGGCGGGCTCGGCGAAGCCGAACGTCACGGCGTCGGCGATCGCCTTCTGGTCGACGGCGAGGTTGATCGCCTGGCGCACCCGGATGTCGCTCACCATCTCCTTGTCGATCTTGAAGCCGATGAAATAGCTCCAGAAGTAGTTCTCTGCCTTGGAGACGTTGAGGCTCTTGTTGGCCATCAGCTCCTTCAGCGACCAGTAAGGAACGTACTGCGAGGCGTCGGCCTGGCCGGCTGTCAGCGCCGTCACGCGCGTGTTCTCCTCGGGGACCACCTTCCAGATCACCTTGTCGACCTGCGCTTCGGTGACGCCGGCATAGATGTCCGGACCCCACTTGTAGCCGGCATGCTTGGTCAGCACCGTCGAATCGCGCGGCGTCCAGCTTTCCATGCAGAACGGTCCGGTGCCGTCGAACGCCTTGACGCCGAAATCGGCGCCGAGCTGCTTGGCCTGTTCGGCGTTTACGATCGTATGGAAGTACTGGGTCATCTGGTAGAGCAGTTCGGAGAACGGCTTCTTGAGCTTGTACTCGAGCGTGACGTCGTCGACCGGCGTGATCTTGTCGACGTCGCCCATGCGCCACTTCACCAGACCCTTGGTCTCGGGATCGAGCCAGCGCTCGTAGCTGGCCGCGACCTCCTTTGCGGTCATCTTCTTGCCTGAGCAGAAAGTGACGTCGGGGCGTAGCTTGAAGGTATAGGTCAGACCGTCAGGCGACACCGACCAACTGGTGGCGAGGCCGGGCTTCAGCGTCTTCATGTCGTAGTCGAGGTTCACCAGAGTGTCGCCGACCATGTACATGACCTCGGCGTTGGAGCGCGCCGTCGACTTGTGCGGGTCGTAGCGGTCGGTGTCGATCTCGCGCACCACCGTCACGGTTTTCTGGGCCAGCGCCGGCACGGTCCACGAAAGGACCGTTCCCGCCGCTACGGCATAGAGCATCGAACGTAGAACCATACCCACCTCCTATTGCCTGAGTTGAGGGTCCAGGGCGTCGCGCAGCGCGTCGCCCAGGACGTTGAAAGCCAGCACCACCATGAAGATCGCCACGCAGGGCAGCGTCGAGACGTGCGGCGCAATGGTCAGGAACCGTCGGCCGTCGGCGGCCATGCTGCCGAGCTCCGCCGTCGGTGGCTGCGCGCCGAGCCCAAGAAACGACAGTGCCGACCCCAACAGGATCACCTGACCGAGCTGAAGGGTCATATAGATCATGATCACCGGCCAGCAGTTGGCCGCGAGATAGCGCCAGATCAGCTTGAGGTCGCTCGAGCCTGCGGCGCGGCCGGCCTCCATGTATTCCTGCTGCATGACCTGCTGGGCAGCACCCCGCGCGATGCGGGCGATCGACGGTATCGCGGTGATGCAAAGCGCGATGATCAGGCCCTTGAGGCCGGTGCCGATCACGGCCGCGATGGCCAAGCCGAACAGGATGGCAGGGAACGAGAGGAGCACGTCGACCAGGCGCATCAGCGGCACGTCGAGACGCCTGTAGTAGGCCGCGAGCAGGCCGATCGTTGCTCCCAGGCCGCCGCCGATCGCTACTGCCAGTACGCCGATGCCGAGCGTCGCGCGCAGGCCGTAGAGCAGGCGGGTGAGCATGTCGCGGCCCTGCTGGTCGGCACCGAGCAGGAAGCCGGGGCAGCGCGGCGAGCCGATCGGGCAGAAGCGCAGGCGCATGTTGCTGTTGTACGGGTCGAAGGGCGCGATCAGCGGCGCCAGCACGGCGGCGCCCACGATCAGAAGCAGCAGGATCGCGGCAATGATCGCCGCCGGGTCCTTCAGGATGCGCTTCAGCGCCTTGTTGCCGGGCCGGTGCGGCGGCCCGGCGGAGAAGTCGGCGGTGGTGTCGCTCATGGCCGGATCACTTCGAGCCGATACGTGGGTCGAGCCAGGCATAGAGCGTGTCGACCACCAGGTTCACGACCATGAAACCGACCGCCAGGATCAGGATGGCGCCCTGCGCCAGCGGGAAGTCGCTGGAGGTGATGGCGCCCACCGCCATGCGGCCGACGCCCGGCCAGGCGAACATGGTTTCGGTCACGACCGAGCCGCCCAGAAGGAAGCCGATTTGCAGGCCGATCAGGGTGACGACCGGGATCAGGGCGTTGCGCAGCGCGTGCCTCAGCGTGACGGTCCAGTCCGGCAGCCCTTTCGCCCGCGCGGTCCGAACGTAGTCGGCGGCGAGGGTCTCCAGCATCGAGGTGCGCGTCATGCGTGCCACCGGTCCCACGAAAACCGATCCCAGGGTGAGCGCGGGCAGAACGATCGACAGGAAGCCGCTGGCGGTCCAGATCGGGCCGGCGCGGCCCTGGAACGGCAGCAGGCCGGCGCCGCCGACATGCTGGATCAGCAGCAGGCCGATCCAGAACACCGGCACCGACACGCCCAGAACCGACAGGGCCATGATCGCACGGTCGATCCACGAGCCGTGGCGGCGGGCCGCGAGCGTGCCCAGCAGCACGCCGAGCGGCGCCGCCCAGATCAGGCAGGCGATCAGCAGTTCGATGGTCGGCCCCAGGGTGAGCGCGATCTCCTCCGAGACGGCGCGATTGGAGATCATCGAGCGGCCGAGATCGAACTGCACGATGCGCGCGAGATAGCGGCCGAACTGGACCCACAGCGGCTGGTCGAGGCCCATCTGCTGGCGGATCGCCGCGATGTCGGCCTGGGTCGCGCTGGGGCCGGCCGAGACCGTGGCCGGGTCCGTGGGAATGACTTGCAGGAGGAGGAAGCCGATGAGCAGCACGCCGAACAGGACGGGCAGCGAAATCATCAATCGGTGAGCGAGATGGCGTGCCATGCGTCTGTCGGATGGTCCCCCTTGCGGTCTGACGGTAGCAGGATCGCAGTGCCGCTGGCATGATCGGTGCAAGAATTGCGCCGAAGGACAACAGTCATGTCTGCATCGAAGCTCAGCGAAAACGCCAAGGGCGTCTACATCATCGCCGCCACGCCGTTCACCGACGAGGGTGCGCTCGATCTGCAGAGCGTCGACACCCTGACCGACTTCTATCTGAGGTGCGGCGT
>CAWUOG010000163.1:0-6499 GCA_963923875.1 uncultured Alphaproteobacteria bacterium | reverse complement strand
GGCCTGGCCGGCAACGTGCAGCGCCTGCTCGACACCAGGGCCGAGACCAGCGATCCGAGGGCCGCCGACACGGCGATCTTCTATTCGATCTCGAACTGCCAGCAGGGCCTGGCCGGCATCAGCTTCGGCAACTTCCTGATCAAGCGCGTGGCCGAGCAGCTGGCGCGCGACCTGCCCAGCATCAAGAACTTCGCGACCCTCTCGCCGATTCCCGGCCTGCGCGCCCATATCGACGGCCGGCTCAAGAACGAAGGCGACGGCGCCCTCACCGCGTCCGAGATCACCTCCCTGATGCCGGTGACCAGCGAGGCCCGGGGCGCCGCCGCGGTCGCCATGCTGTTGTCGCGGCCGAACTGGTGGGAGGTGCCGGCGGTCGACAAGGCGCTGAAGCCGATCCTGACGCGGCTCGCGGCGAACTACCTGACCTCGGTTGACGAAAAAGGTCGCGCGCTCGACCGCGTGGCGCACTTCCATCTCGGCAACGGCGCGATCGTCGAGCGGCTCAACTGGCAGGGCGACATGAGCGCCAACGGCCTGAAGCAGTCCTACGGCATGATGGTGAACTACCGCTACAAGCTCAGCGACGTCGACGCCAACCACGAGACCTACGCCGCGGGCAAGGCGGTCGCGAGCCGCGAGGTGCGGGCACAGGCGAAGGGCTGACCTCTATTTGTTGAGGTAGTTGAGCTTCAGACCGGGCCGCGGCCATTCGAAGCTTACCAGCTTGCCGGTCATCGAGAGCGTGGCGTAGGCGGTGCGCAGATCCTTGCCGCCGAAACACACATTGGTGACCATCGGATCGGGAAGCTTGTACTGCGTGACGTCCTTGCCGTCGGGCGAGATGTCGGAAACCGCGCCGGTGATCAGCGTCGCGACGCAGATGTGGCCGGCGGAATCGACGGCGAGCGAATCGAACATCTGGTAGCCGCCGAGGCCCGCGATCACCCTGCCCTTTTCGCCGCGATAGGGGCCGTTGGCATCCTTGATCGTGCCGGGCGACGAAAGTTCGAAGGCCCAGCAGCGCGCGGTCGGTGTCTCGACGACGTAGAGCGTCTTCTCGTCGGGCGACAGTCCGCAGCCGTTGGGCCGCTCGAGCGGAAACACCTTCTGCTCGATCTTCGAACCGTCGGCCTTGGCGTAGTAGACCGCGCCGCGGTCGTTGTCGTACTCGCGCGTCTTGCCGAGATCGGTGAACCAGAAGCCGCCGGCATTGTCGAACACCAGGTCGTTCGGGCCGTTCAGCTTGCGGCCGCCGCAGCTGTCGTACAGCGTCTCGAACTTGCCGGTCTCGGGATCGACCACCTGGATCGAGCCGCCCTTGTAGGAGTCGGGCTGCGTGCCGGGGAACAGCCGGCCATCAGGCCGCTTGATCCAGTTGAACCCGCCGTTGTTGCAGACGTAGATCTTGCCGTTCGGACCGACCGCGGCACCGTTCGGGCCGCCGCCCAGCTTGGCCATGACGTGCTGCTTGCCGTCGGGTGTGACGCGGGTCAGCGTCTCGCGCGCGATCTCGACCAGAATCACCGAGCCGTCCGGCATGGCGATCGGGCCTTCGGGAAACAGAAGACCTGAGGTGATCTCCTTGTGCGGCGTCGTCATGAGCGTCTCCCCCTCTTCCTACTTGCCTTTGAAGTTCGCCTTGCGCTTGCCGAGAAAAGCCATGACGCCTTCCTTGAAATCCTCGCTGCGGCCGAGTTCGCGCTGGCTGTCGCGTTCGAGGTCGAGCTGGGCCGACAGATCGTTGCGGCTCGCCTCGTTCAGCGCCGCCTTGATGCGCGCCAGCGCGAGCGTCGGCCCTTCGGCCAGGCGACGCGCCGTCTCGGTGGCCTTGGCCATCAGCTCGTCATCCTCGACGACGTCCCAGATCAGACCCCACTCCCTGGCCTGCTCGGCCTTGATCTGCGGCGCCAGCATCGCGAGCGCCCGCGCCCGCTGCTCGCCGACCAGGCGCGGCAGGAACCAGGTGCTGCCGCCGTCGGGCAGCAGGCCGATGCGCGCGAAGGCCTGCAGAAACGAGGCCGATTTGCCGGCGATGGCGATGTCGGACGCCAGCGCGAAGCTCATGCCGACGCCGGCCGCCACGCCGTTCACCGCCGAGACCACCGGCTTGGGGATCGTGCGCATCAGCCGGATCACCGGATTGAAGTATTTGTCGAGCGCCGAGCCCGAATCGGCCGTGGCGCTCGCCTCGCGGTCAGGATCGGCGAGGTCGGCGCCGGCACAGAAGCCGCGGCCGGCCCCGGTCAGCAGCACCGCGCGCACGGAGGCATCGGCTGCCAGTTCCTCCCAACACTGCTTGAGCTCGGCGATCATCTTGCGCGACACCGCATTGAGCTTGTCCGGCGCGTTCAGCGTGATGGTCGCGAGGCCATTGTCCTTGGCCACGAGGATGGTGTTGTAGGTCATCGTCTCAATTTCCCTGACTCATCGTCCCGTGAAGATTGCCGCCCGCTTGGCCAGGAAGGCCGCGACGCCTTCCTTGAAGTCCGCGCTGCGTCCGAGCTGACGCTGGGCGTCACGCTCGAGGTCGAGCTGCCGGTCGAGCGTATTGGTCGCCGCCGCGTTCATGGCCTGCTTGATCGCGGCGTAGGAGAGCGTCGGTCCCGAGGCCAGCCGGCGTGCGACCTTGGTCGCTTCGTCCATCAAGGCGGTGTCGTCCACCACCTGCCACACCATGCCCATGCGGGCCGCTTCCCCGGCCGGCACGGACGTGCCCAGCATGGCGAGCGCGCGAGCCCGGGCATCGCCCACATTGTGCGGCAGGAAATAGGTGCCGCCGAGATCGGGGATCAGCGAGATGCGCACGAAGGCCTGGTCGAAACGCGCCGAACGCGCGGCGATCAGGATGTCGCACGCCAGCGCCAGGTTGGCGCCGCCGCCCGCGGCCACGCCGTTGATCGCGCCCACGATCGGCTTGGGCAGCGCCCGCATCGCGCGGATCATCGGATTGAACAGGCGGTCCATGTTGATGCCGAGGTCGGGGGCGGTGGCCGCCTTCGAATCGATCGTGCCGCCGCCCGCCAGATCGGCGCCGGCGCAGAAGCCACGGCCGGTGCCGGTCAGCAGCACGGCGCGAATCGCGGGATCTTTGTCGGCCCGGGCGAGTTCGCGGATCATCGCCTCGATCAGGGCGTTGTTCATCGCGTTCAGCCGCGCCGGGCGATTGAGGGTCAAGGTGAGGACGCCGTCTTCGAGGACAGCGAGCACGGGCGTTTCTTCCATCGCGGCCGAGACTGGCACGGCGATCCTGCCGCGCCAACCGGTCGCGTCGCATCGCGGCACGGCTGGCCCTATGCGGAAATGCAGATGGCCAAGATCCTGATCCTGGTCGGCACCGAGTCGGGCAACGCCCAGATGGTCGCCGATGCGCTGAAGCCGGTGCTGCAGGCAGGTGGCCACGCCGTCGACGTCAGCGACAGGGCCGCGACCCCGGCCGACCTCGAACGCCACGATACGTTCCTGGTGGTCTGCGCCACGCACGGCTCGGGCGACATTCCGACCAACATCCTGCCGCTGGCGGAAAGTCTCGACCGCGACAAGCCCGATCTTTCCGCCGCCCGCTACGGCGTCATCGCGCTCGGCGACATGACCTACCAGGACACGTTCTGCGGCGGCGGCAAGCAGCTCGATCGGGCTTTTGCGGCCTGTGGCGCGCAGAAGATCGGCGATCGTCTGGAAATCGACGCTTCCATCCAACCGCTGCCGGACGAGGAAGCGCTGGGCTGGATCGAAAGCTGGAAGACGCTGGTCTAGGCCATCTCGGGCAAGGTGAAGACCTCGACCGGCTCGGGTACGCCGCGCAGGCGGTGCTTGCCCATCGATTTCATCGGCACGGTGCTGGCGGCATTGAACTCGGCGGAGGCCAGCACCGGCACGCCGAGCGCCTTGGTCAGCCCTTCCAGCCGCGACGCACGGTTCACCGCGGGCCCGATGACAGTGAAGTCGAGCCGGTCCTCGGTGCCGATATTGCCGAAGATCACGGGCCCGACATGCAGGCCGATGCCGAAACGTACCGGGTCGTGGCCGCCTGCGGCGCGTGCTTCGTTGGCCGCCTCGATGTCGTCGATCAGCCGGCGGGCGGCGCCAAGCGCGTTGCCGGTGACCTGCGGCAGGAATAGCGCATCCTCGGCGGGAAAATACGCCATCACGCCGTCGCCGATGAACTTCAGAATCTCGCCGCCATGCGCCTTCAGCGCATCGCCCACGAGCTGCAGGTAGTTGTTCAGGAGCTCGAGCAGATCGTCCGCCGCCAGCCGTTCGTTCAGGCCAGTGAAATCGCGCAAGTCGGAGAACCACAGCACGGCATTGATCTGCTGGCCGTCGCCGCGCTTGATCCTGCCGCTCAGGATCTGTTCGCCGACGATGCGCCCGAGATAGGTATCCATCAGGGTCGTCGAGAGCCGGTGATTGACCCGTGCCTCGACGATCGGCGCGATGTGATCGATCAGCCGATGGAACTTGGCAATGTCGGCATCGCTGAAGCCCTCCGGCCGGTCGGTCATGAAGGTGAGCGCCACCGGCCTGCCCTCCGCCACCTTCATCGGCGTCGCGTAGTAGTCGGTTCCCCCGGAGGCTCGCAGTTCGTGCAACACCGTGTGGCTCTCCGGCGGCAGGCGATCGAGTCGATAGCGCACCGGACGGCCGGTGAGCGCCAGCTCCTGGATCGGACTACCGATGTAATCCGACGTCTGCTCGATACCGTGCGGTCGCGCGGCCTGCACGATCGGTTGGCCGCGCCGCCATTGCAATCCCATGGTACGCCACTGCGGATGGATCGCCTGCAGGCCGATGGTGAAGCGCACCAGCGGCGCACCGGCCGCCACCAGCCGTTCGGCGAGCCGTTCGACCAGTACGGCGCCGTCGGCAATCAGGCGGCCTTCGCGCGCGAGCCAATCCAGAACAGGCTCGACGTCCCAGTCCGCCAGCACCGATGGGCTGGCGTCAGGCACCACTCACCACCGCGGCAACCTCCTCGCTCGACGTCTTGAACACCCGACTGGCCGAGACGTCGGCGATCTTGTCGATGTTCTCCATCACGTCCTCGATGGTTGGCGCCCGGCCCTCGACACGGTGCCCCGCCGCCTCGCGATACTCGATCCGCGCGAAGTTGCCGGCACCCGCACTCCAGATCTCGCCGGTGCGCTGGCACTGCTCGCTGCAGAGATAGGCGACCATGGGCGAGACGAACTCCGGCCGGAGCTTGTTCAGCACTTCCGGCGTCATCAGGCTTTCGGTCATGCGCGTGGCCGCGATCGGCGCCAGTGCATTGACCATGATGTTGTATTTCTGCCCCTCCAGACGGACGGCATTCATGAAGCCGACCACCGCGAGCTTGGCGCCGCCATAGTTCGACTGGCCGAAATTGCCGTAGATGCCGGAGTTCGACGAGGTCACGACGACGCGGCCATAGGCCTTGTTGCGCATGATCGGCCAGGCCGCATGCGTGACGTAGGCGGTGCCGAGGAAATGCACCTTCACCACGAAGTCGAAATCCTCGACCGTCATGTTGTGAAAGGTCTTGTCGCGCAGGACGCCGGCGTTGTTCACGACGATGTCGACCGTGCCGTAGGAATCTACCGCCGTCTTGACGATGTTGGCTGCGGCCCTGGCGTCGGCGACCGAATCGTAGTTGGCGACGGCCTGGCCGCCCGCCGCCTTGATCTCATCGACCACCTTGTCGGCTGCCGCGTGGCCGCCCCCTTTGCCGTCGACTGCGCCACCCGGATCGTTGACCACCACTTTGGCGCCGCGGCTGGCCAGCAGCAGCGCATGTGCGCGGCCAAGCCCATTGCCTGCGCCGGTGACGATGGCGACGCGATTGTCGAAGCGAATAGTCATGTCTTCTTGTTCCTTCCGTTCAGACCTTTTGCAGGATGACCACCGAGGCGACCGCCTCTTCCATGCCGATCACGCCGCCGCCGTTCTCGGCCAGCGCAATTTCCGCACCCTTGACCTGGCGCGGGCCGGCCTCGCCGCGCAACTGCGTCGCCAGCTCGGCCAGCATCGACAGGCCGGTGGCGCCGACCGGATGTCCCTTGGAGACCAGCCCGCCCGAGGTGTTGACCGGCAGCTTGCCGCCGGGTCCAGTCGCCCCCGAGGCGATGAACCTGCCGCCCTCGCCCTCCGGGCAGAAGCGCAGCATCTCGCACTGGTAGATTTCGCAGAAGCTGGTGGCGTCGTGCACTTCGGCGACGTCGATGTCCTCGGGCCCCAGCCCCGCCATCTTGTAGGCCTTGTCGGATGCCGCCCGTGTCAGGCCGGGCTCGTCGAGCTTGCGGTACTTGCCGCCGGAGAAGCCCACGCCCGCGACCTTCACGGCGCGCTCCTTCACCGCGGCCGGAAGCTTCTCGAGATATTCCTTCGAGCAGAGCAGCGCGGCCGCTGCCCCGTCGCCGATCGGCGCGCACATCGCGCGGGTCAGCGGATAGGACACCGGACGATCCTCCAGCACCGACTGCGGCGTCATCTGGAAGCGGTACTGGGCTTTCTCGTTCAGGGC
>CAWUOG010000162.1:0-6503 GCA_963923875.1 uncultured Alphaproteobacteria bacterium | reverse complement strand
AGTACATTCCGCAGCCGACGCGCGACAAGGACAAGCCGTTCCTGATGCCGATCGAGGACGTGTTCTCGATCTCGGGCCGCGGCACGGTGGTGACGGGTCGCGTTGAGCGCGGCATCGTGAAGGTCGGCGAGGAAGTCGAGATCGTCGGGCTGAAGGCGACGACGAAGACGACGGTTACCGGCGTCGAGATGTTCCGCAAGCTGCTGGACTCGGGCGAGGCGGGCGACAACATCGGCGCGCTGCTGCGCGGCGTCGGCCGCGAGGACGTCGAGCGTGGCCAGGTTCTGGCGAAGCCGGGTTCGATCACGCCGCACACGAACTTCGAGGCCGAGGCGTACATCCTGACGAAGGAAGAGGGCGGCCGTCACACGCCGTTCTTCACGAACTATCGTCCGCAGTTCTACTTCCGGACGACGGACGTTACGGGCGTCGTGAGCCTTCCGGAAGGCACGGAGATGGTGATGCCGGGTGACAACGCGCGGATGGCGGTGGAGCTGATCCAGCCGATCGCGATGGACGAGGGCCTGCGCTTCGCCATCCGCGAGGGCGGCCGCACCGTCGGCGCCGGCGTCGTCACCAAGATCGTCAAGTAATGCTATAAAGCGCCGTCCGCGCAAGCGGGCGGCGGTCCTGCAGGAGTGTAGCTCAGTTGGTAGAGCATCGGTCTCCAAAACCGAGGGCCGGGGGTTCGAGTCCCTCCACTCCTGCCACTTTTTGAAATGGCGAGCATGTCGAAGAATCCAGTCGAGTTCGTGCGTGAGGTCCGCGCCGAGGTGGCGAAGGTCACCTGGCCGACGCGGCGCGAAACCATGATCACTACGAGCATGGTGTTCATCTTCGTCGTGATCGCCGCACTGTTCTTTCTGGTGGCCGACAAGGTCATTGGCTTCGTCATCAAGACGCTGCTCGGGGTTCACTGACATGGCACACCGCTGGTACGTCGTTCACGCCTATTCGGGCTTCGAGAACAAGGTCGCGCAGTCGATCCGCGAGCAGGCCGAAAAGAAGGGCCTGGCCGAGGACATTTCCGAGGTCATCGTGCCGACGGAAGAGGTCGTCGAGGTTCGCCGCGGCGCCAAGGTCAATACCGAGCGCAAGTTCTTCCCGGGCTATGTCCTGGTGAAGATGGATCTCAGCGACGAGACTTGGCACCTGGTGAAGAATACCGCCAAGGTCACGGGCTTCCTGGGCGGCGGCGGCCGCGGCAAGCCGGTGCCGATCTCCGAGGCCGAGGCCAATCGCATCCTCAAGCAGGTGCAGGAGGGCGTCGAACGGCCCAAGCCCGCCGTCTCCTTCGAGATCGGCGAACAGGTCAAGGTGGCCGACGGCCCGTTTGCCTCTTTCAACGGCACTGTCGAAGATGTGGACGAAGAACGGGCACGCCTGAAGGTCGCCGTGTCGATCTTCGGCCGCTCGACCCCGGTCGAGCTCGACTACGCCCAGGTCGAGAAGCTCTAGCCGGAAAAGCACTAGGGACGGCCCTGTAGGGCCTCCGGCGGAGTCCGGAAGGGGCCTCAAAATCGGCGGGAATCAGGGGCTTGTGGCAGGACGGGGAGTTTGCTAAACCCCGCGCCCTTGGAAGGGCTGGCCAATGTGCCGGCCTTTTCTCATGAGGCCGCTCAGGTTCGAAAATCCTTCTGGATCAAGGGCTTGAGCGGGAAACAGGTGTGGGAGGCCCGCCATGGCCGGACCACGCCGCCCAACATTAGGAAGGGCAATCAATGGCCAAGAAGATCCAGGCCTACGTCAAGCTGCAGGTGCCGGCTGGCAAGGCCAACCCGTCCCCGCCGATCGGGCCCGCGCTCGGTCAGCAGGGCGTGAACATCATGGAATTCTGCAAGCAGTTCAACGCGCGCACGCAGAAGATGGAAGCGGGCATGCCGATCCCGGTGGTCATCACCGTGTTCCAGGATCGCAGCTTCACCTTCATCACCAAGACGCCGCCCAACACGTATTTCCTGAAGAAGGCGGCGGGCATCGAGTCGGGCGCCAAGACTGTCGGCACACAGATCGTCGGCAAGGTGACCAAGAAGCAGATCGAGGAAATCGCGAAGCAGAAGATGCCCGACCTCAACTGCGATTCGATCGAGTCGGCGATGGCTCAGATCATCGGTTCCGCCCGTTCGATGGGCCTCCAGGTGGTGGACTAAGCCATGGCAAATGGAAAGCGCTACGCAGCGGCCTCCAAGACGGTCGACCGCGAAAAGACTTACGATCTCGCCGAAGCGGTCAAGATCGTGAAAGCCAACGCCAAGGCAAAGTTCGACGAGACGATCGAAGTCGCCATGAACCTCGGCATCGATCCGCGCCACGCCGATCAGGCCGTGCGCGTCATGGTCGAACTGCCGAGCGGCACCGGCAAGACGGTGAAGGTCGCGGTGTTCGCCCGCGGCCCGAAGGCCGACGAAGCCAAGGCGGCCGGTGCCGACCTGGTGGGTGCCGAGGATCTCGCCGAGAAGATCAACGGCGGCGAGATGGGCTTCGACCGCTGCATCGCCACGCCGGACATGATGGGCGTGGTTGGACGCCTCGGTAAGGTGCTGGGCCCGCGCGGCCTGATGCCGAACCCGAAGCTCGGCACCGTGACGCAGGACGTCACGGCGGCGGTCAAGGCTGCCAAGGCGGGCTCGATCGAGGCCCGCGCCGAGAAGGCCGGCATCATTCATGCGGGCGTCGGCAAGGCCTCGTTCAGCGAGGATGCCATCGCCGCCAACGTCCGCGCGCTGGTCACGGCGATCAACCGTGCCAAGCCGTCGGGCGCCAAGGGCACCTTCATCAAGAAGGTGTCGATCAGTTCGACCATGGGGCCGGGCATCAAGCTCGACCCGGCCACCGCGATCAACCAGTAACGGTCGCGTCGAGGCTTAGTCATAGAGTTTCTGGCGCCGTCCACCCGGACGACGCCGGAGGGAGCGAGAGACCGCAAGGTTTCGAACTCCACCTGTCCGAGACCACCGGTGCTTCGCCCTTTCGGGGGCAAGCCTAAAGGGGAAACCCGCCAGTGCAGACGGGGGCAAGGGAATCACCGCAGGCGCCTCGCGCATGCATTGAGGCCCGAACTTCCGGGGCAGGCGAGCAAGGCCATGGGTCTTCGTTCGCGTGAACCGCTAACGGAGGCTGTGGTCTTAACGCAGCCGGTCCGATCCGGATCCCCCGGGTCGGGCCTTAGTTGGAGAAAGCCGTGAATCGTTCGGAAAAGGCCGAGGCGATCGCCGAGCTGAACCAGACCTTCAAGGGCGCCAACCTGGTGGTGATCACTCGCCAATCAGGTCTGACCGTCCAGGAAGTGACGGACCTGCGCCGCAAGGTGCGGGCAGCCGGTGCGAGCTACAAGGTCGCCAAGAACAGGCTCACGCTGCGTGCCCTCGAGGGCACGCCCTTCACGGCGCTCGGTCCCATGTTCAAGGGTCCGACCGCCATCGCCTACTCCAAGGATCCGGTCGCTGCGGCGAAGGTCATCGCGGCCTTCGCCAAGGACAACGAGAAGCTGACGATCGTCGGCGGTTCGCTGGGTGAGAAGACTCTGGATGTCGCTGGCATCCAGGCGCTCGCCACGCTGCCGTCGCTCGACGCTCTGCGCGGCAAGATCATCGGTCTCCTCCAGGCGCCTGCGACGAAGATCGCCGGTGTGCTGGCGGCGCCCGCCGGTCAGGTCGCTCGTGTCATCGGCGCATATGGAGCCAAGGGAGACGGCGCGAAGGCCGCGTAAGTCTTTCGACATCACGATCAACCACCGTTTTGAAGTTCGGAAAATCAGGAGAGAGAAATGGCTAACCTGGAAAAGCTGGTCGAAGAGCTTTCGGCCCTGACGGTCCTCGAGGCCGCTGAGCTCAGCAAGCTGCTGGAAGACAAGTGGGGCGTCAGCGCCGCCGCTCCGGTCGCCGTTGCCGCCGCTGGCGGCGCTGCCGCCGCTCCGGCGGCTGAGGCCAAGGACGAGTTCACCGTCGTCCTCGCCGCTGCCGGCGACAAGAAGATCAACGTCATCAAGGTGGTGCGCGAGATCACCGGCCTCGGCCTCAAGGAAGCCAAGGACCTGGTCGAGGGCGCGCCGAAGCCGGTCAAGGACGGCGTGCCGAAGGCCGACGCCGAGAAGCTCAAGGCCAAGCTCGAGGCCGAGGGCGCCAAGGTCGAGCTCAAGTAAATCGTTTACCGGTCGGGCCGGTCTCTTCGGAGGCCGGCCCTATCGGGCCCCTTCTCCAAGCGGTCTTCGCGGACCGCTTCGACAAGTGGCCCTCTGCAACGGATGGGACGAGCGGCTGGCGGGCCGTGAGTTCCGAGAAAGCAGCGGGTGTATTCACCGCCCTTGAACCTATCGAGGACGCAGGATGGCCACGGCCTTCAATACGCGCAAACGGATCCGTCGATTCTTCGGCCACATCGAATCCGTGGCGCCGATGCCAAACCTCATCGAGGTCCAGAAGAGCTCCTACGAGAGCTTCCTGCAGCGCGTCACGCCTGCGGCCAAGCGCACGCAGTCGGGCCTTCAGGAGGTCTTCCGCGGCGTGTTCCCGATCAAGGACTTCGCCGAGCGCGCCAGCCTCGAGTTCGTGAAGTACGAGTTCGAAGAGCCGAAGTACGACGTCGAGGAGTGCCAGCAGCGCGGCATCACCTACGCCGCTCCGCTCAAGGTCACACTGCAGCTCGTGGTGTGGGACATCGACGAGGAAGCCGGCTCGCGCTCGATCCGCGACATCAAGGAGCAGGACGTCTACATGGGCGACATGCCGCTCATGACCGACAACGGCACCTTCATCGTCAACGGCACCGAGCGCGTGATCGTCAGCCAGATGCACCGCTCGCCGGGCGTCTTCTTCGATCACGACAAGGGCAAGACCCACAGCTCGGGCAAGTACCTGTTCGCCGCCCGCATCATCCCCTACCGCGGTTCGTGGCTCGACTTCGAGTTCGACGCCAAGGACCTGATCCACGTCCGCATCGACCGCCGCCGCAAGATTCACGTGACGACGCTGCTGCTCGCGCTCGACAACGACGCGACGGCCAAGAAGCGTGCCGCGGCCGCCGCCAAGGGCCAGCAGCTCGACCCGGGCGAGGCCCAGGGTCTGTCGCCGGAGGAGATCCTCGCGGCGTTCTACGGCCAGGTCGTCTACAAGCGCGACAAGGAAGGCTGGAACACCGGCTTCGACGGCGAGTCGATGAAGGGCGTCAAGCTGACCCACGGCCTGGTCAATGCCAAGACCGGCAAGACCGTGGCCGAGGCCGGCGCCAAGATGACGCCGCGTCTGCTCAATCGCCTCAAGGAGGCGGGTCTCAAGGAGATCCGCGTGTCCGCAGAGGAGCTGATCGGCCGCTACGCCGCCGTCGACGTGATCAACGAGAAGACCGGCGAGATCTATGTCGAGGCCGGCCAGGAGATCACCCAGGCCGTGCTCGACCTGTTCGACGAGAACGACATCGACGTGCTGCCGACGCTCGCCATCGACCACACCAATGTCGGCCCGTACATCCGCAATACGCTGGCGGCCGACAAGAACTCGAACCGTGAAGAGGCGTTGCTCGACATCTATCGCGTGATGCGTCCGGGCGAGCCGCCGACGCTCGAGCAGGCCGAGACTCTGTTCAGCGGCCTGCTGTTCGACATCGACCGCTACGACCTCTCGCCGGTCGGCCGCGTGAAGATGAACATGCGGCTGGAGTTCCAGGGCGTTCCCGACACCCAGCGCACGCTCCGCCGCGAGGATATCCTCGCCGTGGTCAAGGTGCTGCACGGCCTCAAGGACGGCCGCGGCGAAATCGACGACATCGACCATCTCGGCAACCGCCGTGTTCGCTCGGTCGGCGAGCTGATGGAGAACCAGTACCGCGTCGGCCTGCTGCGCATGGAGCGCGCGATCCGCGAGCGCATGAGTTCGATCGACATCGACACCGTGATGCCGCACGACCTGATCAACGCCAAGCCGGCGGCGGCGGCGGTGCGCGAATTCTTCGGATCCTCGCAGCTCTCGCAGTTCATGGACCAGACCAACCCGCTCTCGGAAGTGACGCACAAGCGCCGCCTCTCGGCGCTCGGACCGGGCGGTCTGACCCGCGAGCGTGCCGGCTTCGAGGTGCGCGACGTGCACCCGACGCATTATGGCCGCATCTGCCCGATCGAGACGCCGGAAGGCCCGAACATCGGCCTGATCAACTCGCTGGCGACCTACGCCCGCGTGAACCAGTACGGCTTCATCGAGAGCCCGTACCGCAAGGTCCACAACGGCCGCGTCACCGACGACGTGATCTATCTTTCGGCGATGGAAGAGGGCCGCTACACGGTCGCCCAGGCCAATGCCGAGATCGACCCGCGCGGCAAGTTCGTGTCGGAGCTGGTCCAGTGCCGCAAGGGCGGCGAGTACATCCTCGCCCGTCCCGACACGATCGACTTCGTCGACGTCTCGCCCAAGCAGATCGTCTCGGTCGCCGCCGCGCTGATCCCGTTCCTCGAGAACGACGACGCCAACCGCGCGCTGATGGGCTCGAACATGCAGCGCCAGGCGGTGCCGCTG
>CAWUOG010000161.1:0-6532 GCA_963923875.1 uncultured Alphaproteobacteria bacterium | reverse complement strand
GGCACCATCACCACCTTGAGGCCGGCCAGTTCGGCGACGGCGGCGTCGTCGGTCAAGGCCGTAGTCTCCTCGTTGCCAAGCGTCGCTGCCCTCCGATGCGCCGCCAGCAGGGGAGCAAATCGAAAGACCTGCGGGGTCTGTGCCCGCCACAGCCGGGTACGCGGCACTGTTTCGGTGATCGCGTTGGCCGCATCCACTCGCTTCAGGGTATCGGCGAGGGGAATCCCCAGCACGGCACCGTCGATGCCGGATTGCGCTGCCGCCGACAGACAGGCGTCGACTTGCGCGCGGTCGACGAATGGACGGGCCGCATCGTGAATGGCGACGAAATCGGGCGCCTGGTTCGCCAGCGCATCGAGGCCATTGAGAACGGATTGCTGCCGGCTGACGCCGCCCAGCACAGGGGCGGGCAAAGTGAGTCCTTTGGTCGCCGCCGCATAGAGAGTTTCGTCCCCGGCGGCGATCACCACCCGCACGTCCCCGATGCTGGGACAGGCGGCGAGCGCATCCACCGTGTGGCGGAGGACGGTTTTGCCGCCCAGAACGGCGTATTGCTTGGGAACCGGACCGCCAAAGCGGGCTCCACGGCCGGCGGCGACGATGAGGGCGATGCAAGTTGGCACAGTGTGTTGATAACATTGGCATAAGGCGTTCGCACTCGGGGTGCTTGCGCGAAGAGGCTGGACCCGCTATTGGTCGCCCAATTATTGTGCACTGCACAAGATGCCTATAAACTGATCAGGATAATGGATCGCGCACCCCGCCTTCGGCCCATCGACATCGGCCCCGTCCGCATCGACGACCCCGTGATTTTGGCCCCGATGTCCGGCGTCACCGACATGCCTTTCCGGCAGATGGTGAAGCGTGGCGGTGCAGGTCTTGTCGTGTCCGAGATGATCGCCTCGGCGGCGATGGTGCGGGAGAACCGCAAGACACTGCTGATGGCCAAGAACTCGCCGGAAGAATTTCCAATGTCGGTGCAACTCGCCGGCTGCGAGCCCCAGGTCATGGCCGAGGCAGCCAAGCTGAACGAGGATCGCGGAGCCGCCATCATCGACATCAATTTCGGATGCCCGGTGAAGAAGGTCGTGAACGGCCATGCCGGGTCGGCCCTGATGCGCGACGAAGTGCATGCCGCGAAGATCCTCGAGGCCACCGTCAAGGCGGTGAAGCTGCCGGTGACGCTGAAGATGCGCACCGGTTGGGATTTGGCCAACCGCAACGCGCCGAACCTGGCCCGCATCGCCGAGGAGAGCGGTATCAAGCTGCTGACCGTGCATGGCCGCACGCGCTGCCAATTCTATGACGGCCACGCCGACTGGGCCTTCATTCGCGAGGTCAAGGCGGCCACCCGGCTGCCGGTGATCGCCAATGGCGACATCAACACGCTCGACGATGTCGACGAGGCGCTGAACCAGTCCGGGGCCGACGGCGTGATGGTGGGCCGCGGCGCTTATGGCCGCCCGTGGTTCCTCAAGCAGGCGATGCACTATCTGCGGACCGGCGAACGCCTGTCCGATCCGTCATTGACCGAGCAGTTCTCGACCGTGCGCGCCCATTTCGAATCGATGCTCGAGCATTACGGCAATGACACCGGCGTACGCATGGCCCGCAAGCATCTCGGCTGGTACTCCAAGGGGCTGCCGGCGTCGGCTGAGTTCCGCGCCGCCGTCAATCGCGAGACGGAGGCGGGGAAGGTGCGCGACATGATTGCCTCGTTCTTCCTTCCGGCCGTCGAACGGCAGGCTGCCTAGATGGTCGTGCGTACGCTCAAGCGTGCCGATTCGCAGGGTGAGCCGTTTTCGAACGCGATCCTCGATTCCCTGTCGGAAGCCGTGGTCGTCGTCGACGGCGCCGGAAACGTCCACTATGCCAACCTGTCGGCGGAACAGTTCTTCGGCGTCGGCCGTGCGCGTCTGGTTGGCCATCCGTTGAGCGAGTTCGTGCCGGAAGACACGCCGCTCTTCTCGTTGCTCGATCAGGTCCTGGCGACCGGCGGCGCCGTCGCAGAGAACGGCGTGACCCTGAGTTCGCCGCGCATCGGCAATCGTTTCTGCGCCCTGCGCCTGTCGCCGATCGTCGACAGCGACGGACTGGTCTCGGTGTCGCTGGTCGAGCAGTCGATCGCACGCAGCATCGACCGGCAGATGTCGAACCGCAGCGCCGCCCGCTCGGTGAGCGCGCTGGCCGCCATGCTGGCGCACGAGGTCAAGAATCCGCTGTCGGGCATTCGCGGTGCCGCGCAGCTTCTCGAGCAATCGATACCCGACAGCGACCGCGAACTCACCAACCTGATCTGCGAGGAGACCGACCGCATCGTGGCGCTGGTCGACCGCATGGAAGCGTTCGAGGACGGCCGCCCGACCGAGCGCAGCGCGCTCAACATTCACCAGGTGCTGAATCACGTGCGGCGCATCGCCCAGAACGGTTTCGGGCGTAACGTGCGCTTCGTCGAAAGCTACGACCCGTCGTTGCCGGACGTGTTCGGCGATCGCGACCAGCTGATCCAGGTGTTCCTGAATCTCGTCAAAAATGCCTGCGAAGTGCCGGGCGAGGGCAGCGAGCGCGAGATCGAGTTGTCGACTGCCTACAAACACGGCCTTCGCCTCTCCATCCCGGGCCAGCAGGCCAAGGTCAACCTGCCGCTGGTCGTTTCGGTTCGCGACAATGGCCGCGGCGTGCCGGACGAGATGCGGCCGCATCTGTTCGACGCTTTCGTGACCAACAAGCCGACAGGGACCGGCCTCGGACTGGCCCTGGTGGCCAAAATCATCAACGACCACGGCGGCGCCGTGGAATACGACAGCGAACCGGGACGGACTGTGTTCCGCGTCATGCTGCCCCTTCAGGCACCGCAGAGAACGCCATGAGCACCGGAACGACCATCCTTGTCGCAGACGACGACCGCGCGATCCGGACCGTCCTGCATCAGGCGCTGGGCAGACAGGGCCATACGGTGCGCAGCACGGGTGCGGCCGCGACGCTCTGGCAGTGGGTGCAGGAAGGCGAGGGCCAGCTGGTCATTACCGACGTGGTGATGCCGGACGAAAACGGCCTCGACCTGGTTCCGCGTATCCGCAAGCTCCGTCCCGACCTGCGCATCATCGTCATGAGCGCCCAATCGACCCTTCTCACCGCGGTGCGTGCGACCGAGCGGGGCGCTTTCGAATACTTGCCGAAGCCGTTCGACCTCAACGAGCTTGTTTCTGTGGTCAACCGGGCGCTCTCGGCGCCGGCGCCGGCCGGAGCGCAGGCTCCCCAGGCCGCGGAGGATGGCGAGCGCCTGCCGCTGATCGGCCGGTCGCCGGCGATGCAGGAGATCTATCGTGCCCTGGCACGCCTGATGGCGACCGACCTCACGGTGATGGTCACCGGCGAATCGGGCTCCGGCAAGGAGCTTGTGGCGCGAGCGCTGCACGACTACGGGAAGCGCCGCAAGGGACCGTTCGTGGCGCTGAACATGGCGGCAATTCCGCGCGAACTGATCGAGAGCGAGCTGTTCGGCCATGAGCGCGGTGCCTTCACGGGCGCAGTCCAGCGCTCCGCCGGCAAGTTCGAGCAGGCGGCCGGTGGGACGCTTTTTCTCGATGAAATCGGCGACATGCCGCCGGAAGCGCAGACCCGGCTGCTGCGCGTGCTGCAGGAAGGCGAGTACACCACCGTCGGCGGCCGCACGCCGATCAAGGCGAACGTCCGGATCGTCGCCGCCACGCACCGCGACTTGCGTCGCCTGATTCAGCAGGGGCTGTTTCGCGAAGATCTGTTCTATCGCCTCAACGTCGTGCCGATCCGTCTGCCGCCGCTGCGCGAGCGCCTGGACGACATTCCCGAACTGACCAATCACTACCTGCGCCTCGCCACCGCCGACGGCCTGCCGGCCAAGGTCCTGTCGCCCGAGGCAATGGCACGCCTCAAGCAGCACCGCTGGCCCGGTAACGTCCGCGAACTTGTCAATCTGGTGCGCCGCCTGTCGGCACTCTACTCGGAAGAGGTGATCGGCCTGGAAACGATCGAGGCCGAATTGGCCGATGCGATCCAGCCGATCGAGTCCGAATCGTCGACGATCAACGGGGTGGGCTCCGACGCGACCCTGGCCGATGCCGTCGACCGGCACCTGCAGGCCGTGTTCACCGAACACGGTGACAGGTTGCCGCCGGACGGCCTTTACGACCGCGTCATTTCCGAGGTCGAGCGCCCGCTGCTGTCCCTGGCGCTGGGGGCAACGCGCGGGAACCAGTTGCGCGCAGCCCGTCTCCTGGGGCTCAATCGCAATACTTTACGCAAGAAGATCAAGGACCTCGACGTGCCCGTGGTTCGCACGCCGCAGGTCCGCCGAGGCGGGTGACTTAATTGACAGCTTCGCTGGGCGTTCCACGCTTGGCCAACCGGTTCAGTGCGATCGGCCGCGCCCTCAGCGGGCGTGCAGCCTCCGTCGCCCTGGCGGCGTTCGCCATTCTGGCCGGAGCGGCGACCTACGCCTGGCTGGCGGGGCTCGTTCCTGGGCCGTTGCAGACCGGCGGCTGGATCACCGGCCTGCTGGTGGCCGATCTCGTGGTCGCGGTCACCCTGGTTGCGGTATTGGCCGTCAGGCTGACACAGCTTTGGCTCGACCGCCGGCGCGGCGCCGCCGGCTCACGCCTGCATATGCGCCTGGTGCTGGTGTGTAGTGTCTTCACCATCACGCCGACCGTGATCGTCACGGTCATTCTCTCGTTGTTGATGACCAACCTGATCGACTTCGTGGTGAAGCCGTCCCAGGCTTCTTACGAGGCCGCGCGTGCGATCGGCGAGCCGGTGCGGCGAGCCCGGGAAGAGGAAATCCTGCGCGACATCGCAGCCATCTCGGTGCCGCTGCAGGAATTGAGTCTCGAAGCCCTGCGCGACAAGGCCACGGTCACCAAAGTTCTCGAGCGCTCGATCGAGGGGCGTCCGATCATCGAGGCCGACCTGGTGGACGGCGACAAGGGTGTGATCGCACGCGCCATCGCGCCGGACGCCAAGCCGCTGGAGAATCCGGTGCCGCCGGCTCAGGTTCTATGGCTTGCGGTCAATCAGCAGCGGCCGGTCGAGTTTGAGGCGAGCGGAGGAACCTACTTCGTCATGCAGCTCGTGGTCAGCGAGCCGCTGTTCCTCGTCACCGGGCATGCCGTCGACCTGAGGGTCGTCGATTACATCAAGAGCATCGAATTTGCCGGGAAGTTCTATTCCCAGATCGAGCAGGCCCTGCGCCGCAATCAGGTGATCATTTTCGCCATCTGTGGCGGCATCGCGCTTCTGATGCTGCTTGCCGCCGTGTGGTTGGCGATCGTGTTCGCCACGCGGCTTACCGAGCCGATCGGCAACCTGATGGCGACCGCCGAGCGGGTGCGCGGCGGTGATCTGTCGGCACGTGCGGAGGAGGGGCCGGCCAACGACGAACTCGGCCTGCTGGCGCGTTCGTTCAACCGCATGACCAGTCAGGTCGAAGAACAGCGCAAGGAGCTGGTCGATGCCAATCGCGAGCTCGATACCAGGCGGCGTCTCACCGATGCCGTGCTCGCGGGCGTTTCGGCCGGGGTGCTGAGCATCGACAGCCAAGGCGTGATCGTGCGTTCCAACCGCTCGGCGTTGGAGTTGCTGGATCTGCCTGAAGACGGCGTGCTGGGGCGTGAGCTCACGGCAGTGATGCCCGAGCTCGTCACGCTCGCTGCCCAGGCTGCCGAGCGCCCCGACCGTCTGACCCAGGGTCAGGTCGAGATCCTGCAACGCGGCATGCGACGCATCCTGCTGGTCCGCATCAGCGCCGCCTCCAACGCGGGCGCCGTCGTGACATTCGACGACGTGACCGACCTGATGTCTGCCCAGCGCATGGCGGCATGGGGCGACGTTGCGCGCCGGATCGCTCACGAGATCAAGAACCCGTTGACTCCCATCCAGCTCTCCGCCGAGCGGCTGCGCCGGCGCTACCTGAAGCAGATCAAGGACGATCCGGAGACGTTCTCGATCTGCACCGACACGATCATCCGCCAGGTCGGCGACATCGGACGCATGGTCGACGAATTCTCCTCATTCGCGCGAATGCCGCGCCCGACCGTTCATCCCGAGGACGTGAAGGAACTGTGCCAGCAGGCGCTGTTCCTGCAGCGCAGCGGCAATGCCGGAATTCGCTACCAATCGAGCCTGCCGGATCACCCCGTGTCGTTGGACTGCGACCGGCGCCAGGTCGGCCAGGTTCTGACCAATATCCTCAAGAATGCCGCCGAGGCGATCGAGGGGCGCGACGAGCAGGCCGGTCGCGAACTGCCGCCCGGTGAAATATCGCTGAAGCTGACGGAAGAAGGCTCGATCGTGCGGATCGTGGTGCAGGACAACGGCCGTGGCCTGCCACAGGAGGGCCGCGACCGGCTCACCGAACCCTACATGACGACGCGCAGCAAGGGGACGGGCCTTGGTCTCGCGATCGTGAAGAAGATCATGGAGGATCACGGCGGGGAGATCGTCCTCGAGGATCGTGAGGGTGGCGGCGCGCGTGTCAGTCTGGTATTCCGGCGCG
>CAWUOG010000160.1:0-6552 GCA_963923875.1 uncultured Alphaproteobacteria bacterium | reverse complement strand
CCACGGCTGCCAACACCTTGTCGTCTCTGACCGATCCGAAGCTGCTGCACCCCGGCGTGGCGCACTACTACCGCGAAGCCGGCATCAGCCGCTGATGCCGTCGATGAACTTGGCCAGCGCGATGTCCTTCTCGCTCAGGCCGCCGGCGTCGTGGGTGCTGAGCACGATCGAGACATTGTTGTAGACGTTCGACCATTCCGGATGATGGTCGGCCTTCTCGGCGGCGAGCGCGACCCGCGTCATGAAGGCCCAGGCCTGGTTGAAGTCGGCGAATTTGAGGTCGCGCCGGATCGCGTCGCGCCCGGGGACTTCCGTCCACTCGGTCAGCGCAGTTAGCGCATCGCCTCGCGCCCGGCCCGTCAGCTTTGCGGTCATGCCCACCTCCCGGTAGCGTGGTGTCAGGGTCTGGCGCGAAGCTTGCCTCAATCGGGGCCGGCATCATAGGTTCTGCACTCGCACAGGAGGGCATCTTGAAATTGTTCCGTCGCACCGCAATCGCTGCCGCCGCTACTCTGGCGCTCGTGCCTCCCGCCCTCGTTCCGGCCGCTCACGCCCAGAAGAGCGCCGATACGCTGCGCATCCAGTTCACCGATGCGGTGCCCAACGTCGACATGTACTTCAACAGCCAGCGTACCGGGCTGATTCTCGCGCACCAGGCCTGGGACATGCTGGTGCACCGCGACCCCGCGACCTTCGAGATCAAGCCGTCGATCGCTACCGACTGGAAGTTCGTCGATGCCCAGACGCTCGACCTCAACATCCGCAAGAATGTCAAGTTCCACGACGGCTCGATGCTGACCGCCGACGACGTCGTGTACACGCTCAACATGGTGGCCGATCCGGCGAGCAAGGTCGCGACGCCCTCCAACTACGCCTGGATCGACAAGGCGGAGAAGACCGGCGACTACTCGGTGCGAATCCTGATGAAGAAGCCGACGCCGGCGGCGCTGGAATATCTCGCCATGGTGACGCCGATCCATCCCAAGGCCTATCGAGAGAAGGTCGGGCCCGAGGGCTTCGCCAAGGCGCCGATCGGTGCCGGCCCCTACAAGATCGTCAAGAACGAGGTTGGCAAGGAAATCGTCTTCGAGCGCTTCGCCGACTACTGGGCCGGATCGCCCAAGGGCACGCCCGCGATCAAGACCCTGCACGTGCGCTTCGTGCCTGACCTCGCCACCGAGGTCACCGAACTGCTCGCCGGGCGCACCGACTGGATCTGGAACATCAATCCGGACCAGCAGAATGACATCAACAAGATGCCGATGCTGCAGGCGGTGCGACAGGAATCGATGCGCATCGGTTATCTGTCGATCGACGCCGCCGGCCGAACCGGCGCCGACAATCCGTTGACCAAGCAGAAAGTGCGCGAAGCGATCTGGCACGCCATCAACCGCAAGGAATTCACCGAGAAGCTGATCGGCGGCGGCAGCCGCGTTCCGCTGGCACCATGCTTCCCGAGCCAGTTCGGCTGCGACGGCGAGATCGCGGTGAAGTACGACTACAGCCCCGAAAAGGCGAAGCTGCTGCTCGCCGACGCGGGCTACCCCAACGGCTTCGAGATCGAGATGGTGACCTACGTGCAGCCGACCACCTGGCCGGCCGCCATCCAGAACTATCTCGCCGCCGTCGGGATCAAGGCCAAGATCACGCAGCTGCAGGTGGCGCCCGCCATCCAGAAGGCGTGGCGCAGCGAGGCGCCGCTCTATTTCGCGAGCTGGGGCAGCTACTCGGTCAACGACGTGTCGGCGATCCTGCCGGTGATGTTCGGCGCCGGCGCGCCGGACAACTACGCGAAGGACCCCGAACTCGAGAAGCTGGTCGCCGAGGGCGGGGCCACCGCCGACAAGGAGGTGCGCAAGACGGCCTATTCCAAGGCGATCCAGATCGCCACGGCCAAGGCATACTGGCTGCCGTTGTTCACGCAAGTCAGTGTCTACGCCTTCTCCAAGCAACTCGAGATGAAGACCTATCCCGACGAGCTGCCGCGCTTCTACTTCGCCAAGTGGAAGTGACGCGTCAGGGCCCGTTCACGGAACGAGCAGACACTCCACGCCGCCCTCGGGCCGAGGCCTGAGAGGCGGCGTTTCTCTTGAACAGCGCGGCTCGGCGCTCGGGCAGCGCGGATGAAAGCGGCAGCCCGGGGGAATGTTCGCCGGATCGGGCAGCGTGTCGCCAAGCCCCACGTCGGGCACGCCGAGGCCGGGCTCGGGCGTCAGGACCGAGGCGAGCAGCGCCCTGGTGTAGGGATGCTCGGGCCTCGCGAACAGCCGCTCGGTCGGCGCGCTCTCGACGAAGCGGCCGAGATACATAACCGAAACCTCGCTCGCGACGTGCTCGACCACGGCGAGGTTGTGACTGATGAACAGGTAGGTGAGCTTGAGGTCGCGCCGCAGCTCGGCCAGCAGGTTCAGGATCTGGGCCTGCACCGAGACGTCGAGCGCCGAGGTCGGCTCGTCGCAGACCACGATGCGCGGCCTGAGCACCAGGGCGCGGGCGATGGCGACCCTCTGGCGCTGGCCGCCCGACAGTTCCGAGGGCAGCCGGGTGCCCTGCTCGGCCGAGAGGCCGACGCGGGACAGCATCTCGTCGACGTTTCTCGCGATCTCGGCCCGGCTGAAAGTGCCCTGGGCGACGAGCGGCATGGCGACGATGTCGCGCACTCTTGCGAGCGGATTGAGCGAAGAAAACGGGTCCTGGAACACCGGCTGGATCAGGCGGGCGCGGGCCTTGCGGTCCATCGCCACCACGCGCTGGCCCTCGACGGTGATGTCGCCGGAGTCGGGCTCGTAAAGACCGAGGATCAGGCGGGCGAGCGTGGACTTGCCGCAGCCCGACTCGCCCACGACGCCCAGCACGCCGCCCTGCGGCACGGCGAAAGACACGTCGTCGACGGCGACGACGCGCCGGTCGGTTCCGAACAGGCCGCCGGAGACCTTGAAGGTCTTGCGGACGGCCTTGGCCTCGATGGCGAACGTCTGCGTGCTCATGGCGGCGCGATCATGGCGTGAGGCGGCAGAGATAGTCGTGGGTCGCGCCCGCCTTCCGGCGCGGCACGGCGCGCTTGCAGCTCTCGTCGGCGAACTCGCAGCGCTCGCGGAAGCCGCAGCCCTCGAAGGCCGGGCCGATCTTAGGCACCGTGCCCGGGATCGAGCCCAGCGGCTGGTCGCGCCTGATCTTGCCGGGCACCGGCACGCAGCGCAGCAGGCCCTGCGTGTAGGGGTGCCTGGGGTTGGCGAACAGCTCGGCGGTCGGGGCGCTCTCGACCACTTCGCCCGCATACATCACCGACACCCGGGTGGCGACGCGGGCCACGATGCCGAGATCGTGGGTGATCAGCAGCATGCCGAGGCCGAGGTCGCGCTGCAGGCCCGCGAGGAGGCGCAGGATCTGCGCCTGCACCGTGACGTCGAGCGCGGTGGTCGGCTCGTCGGCGATCAGCAGCTGCGGGTCGCACATCAGCGACATGGCGATCATCACCCTCTGGCGCAGGCCGCCCGAGAGCTGGTGCGGGAATTGACCGAGCCGCAGCCCCGGTGCGGTGATGCCGACCCGCGCCAGCAGGTCGGCGGCGCGGTCGGTGGCGACGCGCTGGCTCGCCTTCTTGTGGCGGCGCAGCACCTCGGTCATCTGCGAGCCGATCGTGTAGGCCGGGTTCAGCGAGGTCATCGGCTCCTGAAAGATCATCGCCATGGCGTTGCCGCGCAGGCGCGCCATGCCGGCGTCGGAGAGCCTGGTCAGGTCCTCGCCCTGGAAGACCAGCCGCTCGGCCGAACGGCGCGCGCCGCGGGCCAGCAGGTTCATGACCGCCAGTGCCGTCACCGACTTGCCGCAGCCCGACTCGCCCACCAGGCAATGCGTCTCGCCGGGCTCGACGGTGAGCGAGGCGCCGCGTACCGCGGAGGTTGCGCCGAATCCGACTTCGAGCTTCTCGACCTCGAGCAGCGCGGTCATGCCGAGCGCGCTCCGAACAGGTCGCGCAGCCCGTCGCCCAGCAGGTTGATGCCGAGCACCAGCACGAACAGCGCGATCCCCGGGATCATGATCACCCATGGGCTGAAGAACATGTAGTCCTTGGCCTCGGCGATCATCAGGCCCCATGAGGGCAGAGGCGGCGGCACGCCCAGTCCGAGGAAGGAGAGCGCCGCCTCGAGCAGGATGGCGAGCGCGATCTCGAGCGTCGCCACGACCACAAGGTGGCTCGCGATATTGGGCAGCACCTCGCGGGTCAGGATGCGAAAGCGCGAGCAGCCGGCGCACCAGGCGGCCGCGACGAAGTCGAGATTGCGCACCTGCATCGTGGTCGAGCGCGCCACCACGGCAAAGCGGTCCCACAGCAGCAGGCCGAGCGTGATCACCAGCAGGGTCATCGAGCTGCCGAGCAGGCCGACCACGGCCAGCGCCACCAGCACGACCGGGATGGAGAGGCGGGCCGTGATGGCGAACAGCACGGCGTCGTCGGTGCGGCCGCCGAGAAAGCCGCCGAGCACGCCCATGGCGATGCCGATCGCACCCGAGACAATGGTGACCGTGACGCCGATCAGCATCGAGATGCGGCAGCCGTAGATCAGGCGGGAGAGATAGTCGCGGCCGAGCTGGTCGGTGCCCAGCAGATGGGCGGGGTCGCTGCCCTCCATCCAGAACGGCACCAGCAGGCGCTTGCCGAGGTCCTGGGCAAAGGGGTCGTGCGGCACCAGGAGCGGCGCAAAAAGCGCACAGAACGCCGCGATCCCGACGATGACCGCGCCGATCCAGGTGCTGAGGCTCTTCCAGCCGCGCCTGGGTCCGGCAGTGACGGCCGGCGATGTGGGGGCGGTACTCATGCGCCGCGCAGCCGGGGGTCGAGCACGGCGTTCAGCAGGTCCGACAGCATGGTGAGCGCCACGTAGATCACCGCCAGCACCAGCACGACCGACTGCACGACCGGGAAGTCGTTCTTCTGGATGCTCTCCCAGGCAAGGAAGCCGACCCCGTGCAGGGCGAAGACCTGCTCGATCACGATCGAACCGCCCAGCATGAAGCCCAGCTGCACGGCGGCGATCGCCACCACCGGGATGGCGGCGTTGCGCAGCGCGTGCTTGAGCAGGATCGACAGCCGCGACAGGCCCTTGGCGCGGGCGGTCCGGATATAGTCGCTGGCCAGCGCCTGGATCATGCCGGCGCGGGTCAGCCGGGTCAGCGCCGGAATGGCGGAGAAGGCGAGCACGATGCCCGGCATGATGTAGCTGTCCCAGGTCTCGGTGCCGGAGATCGGCAGCCAGCCCAGCCACAGCCCGAACACGATCATCATCATCAGGCCGAGCCAGAAGCCCGGCATGGCCTGGCCGAGCAGGGCGACCATCTGCACGATCCGGTCGAACCAGGTGTTCTCCTTCACGGCCGCCAGCACGCCGAGCGGCAGCGAGACCAGCAGCGCGATCACCAGGCCGGTCAGGCCGAGCGTGAGCGTCACCGGCATGCGCTCGCCGATCAGCGACGATACCCGGGTCTTGAAGAAGTAGCTGTCGCCCAGATCGCCGCGGATTGCGCGGCCAGCCCAGTCGAAGAACTGCAACGTGAGCGGCCGGTCGAGGCCGTAGGCCTTGCGGACGGCATCGACATCGGCCTGCGTGGCGCTGGGTCCGGCGATCGAGATCGCGAGATCGCCCGACAGCCGCGTGAGGATGAAGGCGATGGTCATGACCGTGGCGGCGACGAGCAGCGCCACGATGAGACGTCGAATGAAGAAGCGAAGCATGAGCGGCCGGAGATTAGATTGGATCGCTGCCGGAAGCGACCATGCGAATTGCGCGCCGGCGTCCGCGGTGCCGTCCCGCAAGATGGGTCACTCGGGCGAACGGACGTTCACAAACGACTGCTGACTCGGGTCTTGGCGGCGCCGCGCGGCTCCTATATGGGGGGAACATGCCGGTCTTCAACAATCCGCGCCGCACGCCCTGCTTCGCCGCCGCGCCGTCGCTGGAGGACATCGAGTCGATCGCCGCCGAGGCGCTCGCCACGATTCCCGAGGAGTTCCGTCGGCATATCGGTAACGTGCGAATCCAGGTCGACGACTTTCCGTCGGAGGATGTCGAACAAGCGATGTCGCTCGAGACACCGTTCGATCTGCTCGGGCTCTATCAGGGTGTGTCGATGATGGAGCGCGGCGCCGGCCACGTCGCCAACGACATCGACCGCATCTTCCTCTATCGCCGGCCGATCCTCGATTACTGGTGTGAGTCGGAGGACGACCTGCCTCACATCGTGCGCCACGTGCTGATCCACGAGATCGGCCACCATATCGGCATGAGCGATGACGACATGGACGCGATCGAAGCCCGGGCCGAGGAAGAATCGCGCCGCGTCCAGCCGGGCGCCTAGGTCGGGTTGCTCCCCGCGCTTCGCGCAGGGGTGAACGTCATCAATCGATCCTTCTGACCGCCGGGATTCGGTAGGTCCCATCCAGCAGGGATGGCGCCGGCTCGTAGGCGCGCAGCACCAGGCGCATCGGCCCGGCCGGAGCGGGCAGCCAGTTGGCCATCAGGGCCTCGGCGGGACGCTCGTGCTGCAGGTGGA
>CAWUOG010000159.1:0-6595 GCA_963923875.1 uncultured Alphaproteobacteria bacterium | reverse complement strand
GCGGCGAGCCCGGGGCCGGAGAGCGGCAGGATGATCCTGTAGAAGCCCTGCCACATGGTGGCGCCGTCGATCCATGCGGCCTCTTCCAGCGAGCGCGGCAGCTGGTCGTAGAACGGCCGCATCATCCAGATGACCAGCGATAGGTTGAAGGTGAGGTAGATGATGGTGAGCCCCGTCAGCGTATCGAGCAGCTCGAGATGCCGGTAGGCGAGGAAGTAGGGAATGGTGAAGGCGATCGGCGGCGCCATGCGGCTGGCCAGCACCCAAAGGCTGATGGTGCCGCCAGCCCGTCCCGACCAGCGCGACAAGGCATAAGCGGCCGGCACCCCGATCACCAGCGAGACGACGGTCGAGGCCACGCTCACCACCAGGCTATTGCCGAACGAGCCGCGGAATTCCGACGTCCAGAGCTTGGCGTAGTTGTCGAGGGTCGGCGAAAACAACAGCCGGGGGGGCCAATGGAAGATCTCGGCGTTTGTCTTGAACGACATGACCAGCAGCCAGAGAAACGGCGACAGCGCCAGGAACGCCAGCACGACGGCCAGCGCCTGCAGCAGGACACGATCGAGTTTCAGGCGGCCGCGCCTAGTCAATGCGCGCACCCCATCCGACAAGGCGGATGATGACCCAGCTCAGCAGGATCGTGGCGACCAGCAGGACCACGGTGATGGCGCTGGAGAAGCCGAGGAATGAGAAATTGAAGGCCTGCAGGAACGAGTAATAGTTTGTGACCTCGGTCAGATTTCCGGGACCGCCGTCGGTCAGGATGTAGATCAGTGGAAACGCCTTGATCGAGTCGATCAGGCGGAAGAGACCGGCAACCAGCAGAACGCCCTGGATGAAGGGCAGGGTGACGTGCCAGGTGAGCTGCCATGGCGAGGCGCCGTCGACCTTGGCGGCGTCGAGCATCTCCTGCGGGATCATCTGTAGCGCCGCCAGCACCATCAGCATGGTGAAGGGAAACCACTCCCAGGTGTCGGCAATGATGATCGAGGTCAGTGCCCAATTGGGGTCGGTGATCAGCGCCGGCACGTTCCAGCCCAACGTCCGGAAAATGCCGTGCATCGGGCTGATGTCGGGCGTGTAGATCACCTTCCAGATGATGGCGACCACGATCGGGGGCAACACCATCGGGATCAGGTAGACCGTGCGGAGCGCCTCGAGCAGACGCGACTTGACGTTGAGCAGCAGGGCGACTGCGATGCCGATCAACAGCTGCAGGGCGACGGTCCAGAACGACAGCTTGATCTGGACCCAAATCGAATTGCCCAACCGCCCGTCGGACAGCAGCTGCCCGTAGCTGATCAGCGGTTCGCTGAAGTCCCATTGCGTCTCGGGCCGGGTCAGGTTGAGTGGCGTGAAGCTCGTGGCCAGCAGATAAAGCGAGGGCAGCAGCGTGATGACCGCCAGCACCGCGAGCGATGGGGCGACGCAAAACATGAAGAAGCGATTCTGGGCACGAGCCGTCTTGGTCATTGCCGGGAGCACGCCATTTCGGGGCGCCCGCGCCTCTGACGGCGTGACGGTGAAGGCGCTACGCCGCGCCATGTTCTCGGCAGGACTCTACCCATCGATCTTGAATCCGGCCTTCTGCAGATCCAGGATCGCTTCGGCCTGCGCCTGCTTGAGCGCCTCGACGCCGTTCTGCTGCTTGGTGGCGATGCGCGAGATGGCCTTGTTGATCTTGTCGCCGACCTGCGGATAGACCGGCACGGTGCGGTACTTCATGTAACCGGTCTTGCCGCCGAGCTGCAGGACCTCGAGGAACAGCGAGGCAACGTCCTGGCCGTTCAGGGTCAGGACTTCCTTGAACTCCGGGCTCTTGATGATCGACATGCGGCAGACGCTGGGATAGCCGTGGTTCTTCACCACCATGGCGATCGTCTCCTTGGACAGCGCCCATTTGATGAATTCCCAGGCCGCCTCCTTCTTCTTCGAGCCGGCGGGAATGCCAAGCCCGTGACTATTGGAGCCGGGAAAGTTGCCCTTGGGGCCGGCCGGCATCAGGCCATAGCGCACGGACTTCTGCACCACGCTCTCGGCGTGCTTGGCGAGCGGCACCATCCAGGTGATCGCCTGGGTGCGCATGTTGGCGCGACCTGACATCTGCGAGCGCATTGCCTGGTCGTCCGAATAGGAGAGCAGGCCATCCGGCCCGTACTTCATCAGCAGGTTGGCGTACCACTCGGCCGACTGCGCAGCTTCGGGCGTGGTGAGGGTCGGGGTCAGGTTCTCCGGCGGCGCCTTGAAGACGTTGCCTCCGACGCCCATCAGATAGGGAATCCAGTTCCAGTGATGGAGGTTGTCGGCGGTGAAGGCGGCCACGTTGTCCTTGTTGTGGACGGCATCGCAGACCTTGATCAGCTCGTCGAACGTCGTGGGCATCTTCAGCCCGGCCTTGTCGATCAGGTCGGCGCGTGCCGCACCCAGGATCATGGCGCCCGCCTCCCAGGAAAAGGCGAAGGTCTCGCCCTTGGCGTTCTTCATTGCCGATTGCGGGCCGCCGGCGAAATCCTCGGGTTCCCACTCGGCCGGCGTGTATTTTCTGTCCTTGGTGAAAGTGTCGAGATTGGTGAACCAGCCGGCGCCGATCCAGCGTCCCGAGTAGACGAAGGTGCAATTGCAGACGTCCATTGCCGAGCCCTTGGTCGAGAGCTCCAAGTCGGTGCGCTGGTTGTAGACCGGGAAGGCCTGCATGTTGAAATTGACCTTGATGCCGGTCTTTTCCTCGAACTGCGGGAAGTAGGTCTTGAGGTATTCGAAGTAGGTCGTCTGGAAGCACGAGCCGTTGATGGTGGTGCCGGCATAGGGCTTGCCACCCTGCGCGCTGACATAGGGAGCGGCCAGCGGAACCAGCGGCGCAGCCAATGCACCGCCGAGAATCGTGCGACGACGAAGAGTGCTCATGTGCTTCCTCCCGGAAGTTGTCGGCGTGCCGTTTTTGGCTTGGCGCCGTGTTGTGTCTGACACACCGTCAAGTGACTCCGCCTGCCTGTCAACGCTCCCGACCGAAGACGAGGGAATGTTCGCATCGTGAACAGAACGAGCGGCGCCGGACCTATCGCCGATGAGGGCGGCTCCGTATTCGAGCGCATCGCCCCCGCGCGATCCTGGCTGAGATCCGCCGCCGCGGTGCGGAAGGCGTGCATGCCGCTACGTTGGCGCTCCTCGAGTGCATCTCGAGCAATGTCGAGCGCAATGTTGCGGCTAGGCTTCGCCGCCGCGTAGCGCGGCGAAAGGCCTGATACCGTCTCGCGTTCTGTGCCAAGATCGGCGCCGACAATCGGGAGAAAACAATGAAGGCCGCCGTACTGTTCAAGCCCAACGAGCCGTTGCAGGTCGTGGAGTGCGAGCTCGATCCGCCCAAGGCGGGCGAGGTGCGCGTGAAGATGAAGGCGGCGGGCGTTTGCCAGAGCGACTGGCACATCATGAACGGCGACTGGCCATCGCCGATGCCGGTCGTGCCGGGGCATGAGGCGGCGGGCGAGATCGCTGCTGTCGGTCCGGGCGTCACCACGGTAAAGCCGGGCGATCACGTGATCTTCTCCTTCCGCCCGCATTGCGGCCGCTGCCGGTACTGCACGCAGGGCCGCACGGTTCTCTGCATCGGCCGCAACAATGCCCCGCCCGGCACGCTTTACGACGGTACGTTCCGGCTGAAGCACAACGGGCAGGGCGTGGCGCAGATGGCACGCATCGGCACCTTCGCCGAGGAAGTGGTAGTGCCGGAGGAGGTCGTCGTGCCGATCCGCAAGGACATGCCCTGGGCGCAGGCGGCTCTCGTCGGTTGCTGCGTGGCGACGGGCGTGGGCGCGGTGACGCGTCATGCGAAGATCGAGGCGGGTTCGACCGTCCTGGTGATCGGCTGCGGCGGCGTCGGACTGAACGCTGTACAGGGCGCCATGATCTCGGGCGCCGGCAAGATCATCGCTGCCGATGTTCGAGACAACAAGCTCGAGATGGCACGCGCATTCGGCGCCACGCACACGATCAACACGGCGACCGACAACGACCCGCTCAAGAAGGTGAAGGAGATGTCGGGCGGTCTCGGTGTCGACTACGCCTTCGATACCGTGTCGATCGACAAGACCCAGGCACTCGCCTTCGACGCGCTGGCGCCCGGCGGCCACTCGGTCGCGGTCGGCATTTCGGCCGCCACGGTGAAGGCACAGTACTCGCCGTTCATGATGGTGTTCACCGAGAAGAAGATCAGCGGAACGTTCTACGGCTCGGTGCGGCCCGATCTCGATTTCCCCGTGCTGGTCGACCACTACATGAACAGGAAGCTCAATCTCGACGGTCTGATTAGCCGCACCTACAAGCTCGAGGAGATCAACGACGGCTTCAAGCGGATGATGGCCGGCGAGGTCGCGCGCGGTGTCGTGGTGTTCGATTGAACACCGACGAATTCGGACTCAGCGAAGAGCAGATCCTGATGCGCCGCAACGTCGCGGCGCTGCTGGCGCGGGTGCTGCCGGCCGAGGAAGTGCGGCGGCTCGATGCCAACTCCGAGTTTCCGCACGCGGCGTTCGATGCGCTGGCGCAGGCGGGATATATGGCGCTGCCCTACGATCCCGCCTATGGCGGCATGGGCGGAAGCCGCAAGGACCTGGTGATCCTGGTCGAGGCGCTGGCGAGGCATTACAGTGGAGCATCGTCGCTCTATCTGCCGACGGTCGTCTATGGCGGCATGCATCTGCAACTCACGGCCGGCGAACATTTGCGGCGGCGCTATCTGCCGGAGATCTGCGCCGGCAAGCTGAAGTCGGCATTTGCATTGTCGGAGCCCGATACCGGGTCCGACGCTTCGGGCATCAAGACTCGCGCGGTGCGTGACGGCAACGGCTACCGGCTGAGTGGCCAGAAGCTTTATATCAGCGCCGCCCACGTCGCCGACTATCTGATGGTCGTGGCCAAGACCGACAACGATGCGCGCCACAAGGGCGTGACTCTGTTCTGGGTCGACGCGCGCGCGCCCGGCATCACCATGAAGCCGCTCGAAACGCTGGGTCGGCGCACCACGCATCCCAACGAGATCTTCTTCGATGGCGTTTTTGTTCCGTCCGATCACGTGATCGGCGAGGAGAACCGTGGCTGGTCGGGACTGATGAAGGGTCTCAATCTCGAGCGGCTGTGTCTTGCCGCGCAGGCGTGCGGCAACATGCATTTCGCCATCGAGTACGCGAAGGCCTTCGCGCAGCAGCGCGTCCAGTTCGGCCAGCCGATCTCGAAGTTCCAGGCGATCCAGCACAAGTTCGCCGACATGCGCATCATGCTGAAGACGACGCAGGCGCTGACCTACCGCCTGGCCGACATGCTCGATGCCGGACTCGATCCGGTCGAGGAGACTGCGATCGCCAAGATCCAGGGCACGGACGGCGAATTCAAATGTGCCCACCTCGCCATGGAGATCATGGGCGGCGCCGGCTACACCATGGCCCACGACATCCAGCGCCTGTTCCGCGACACCAGGGTCGGCTCGATCGGCGGCGGCACCAACGACATCCAGCGCAACACCATCGCCAAGCAGATCGGGCTATGACCCGCCGGCAAGGGGGGCGGCGGCGAGGCGGTCGGGCCACCTCGCGGATTGGCCTGATGGCCTTGCCCATGGTTCCTTATGCGTGCAGGCAGTTGCAGGGCGCATCTCTTTGAATCGCCTTGCGAGACCCTTACGGGCAGTCTAAACCGCACGCTGGCGCCGAGGCTCTGTCGGGGCGCTTCGAGCAAGCTGATTTTCCCAACGAAAACAGAGACTTGGCGCAATGCTGTCGCGTGTGATCGGGCTATTTTCGGCGGACATGGGCATCGACCTGGGGACCGCAAACACCCTCGTCTACGTCAAGGGTCGGGGCATCGTCCTGAACGAACCCTCGGTCGTGGCGCTGACCACCCAGAGCGGCAAGCGTCAGGTTCTGGCTGTCGGCGAGGAGGCCAAGATGATGCTGGGCCGTACTCCCGGCAACATCCAGGCAATTCGCCCGCTGCGCGACGGCGTCATCGCCGACTTCGAAGTCGCCGAGGCGATGATCAAGCACTTCATTTCCAAGGTTCACAACCGCCGCTCGTTCGCCCATCCGCAGATCGTGGTCTGCGTGCCGTCGGGCTCGACCGCGGTGGAGCGCCGCGCGATTCAGGAATCGGCCGAGAGCGCCGGCGCACGCAAGGTGTGGCTGATTGAGGAGCCGATGGCGGCCGCTATCGGCGCCGGGCTGCCTGTCACCGAGCCGACCGGCTCGATGGTGGTCGACATCGGCGGCGGCACGACCGAAGTCGCCGTTCTGTCGTTGGGCGGCATCGTCTATCCGCGCTCCGTGCGTGTCGGCGGCGACAAGATGGATGAGGCGATCATCGCCTACATCCGCCGCAATCATAATCTGCTGGTTGGCGAGAGCTCGGCTGAGCGCATCAAGAAGACCATCGCCTCGGCCTGCGCGCCCGAAGACGGCGAGGGCCGCACGATGGAGATCAAGGGCCGCGACCTCATGAATGGCGTGCCCAAGGAGCTGATCATCACCGAGCGCCAGATCGCGGAGAGCCTGCAGGAACCGGTCTCGGCCATCGTCGAGGCGGTGAAGGTGGCGCTCGAGAACAC
>CAWUOG010000158.1:0-6598 GCA_963923875.1 uncultured Alphaproteobacteria bacterium | reverse complement strand
TGCCTTCCTTGCGCGCCTTGCAGGTCTTCATCAGCGGACAGATCACGCAGCGCGGGCTGCGCGGCGTGCACACCGTGGCGCCGAGATCCATCATCGCCTGCGCGTAGTCGCCGGCGCGCTGCGGCGGCATCAGCGCGGCGGCGCGCGTCCGAATCTCGGGCTTGGCGTCGGGCAGCGGCGTCCTGATCGCGAACAGACGGGCGATCACCCGCTCGACATTGCCGTCGACCGCCGAGGCCGGCTGGTCGAACGCGATGGCGCGGATGGCGGCGGCCGTGTAGGGCCCGATGCCGGGCAGTGCACGCAAGGCGTCCTCGGTGTCGGGAAAGCGGCCGTCATGCAGCTCCGCCACGGTCCTGGCGCAGGCGTGCAGGTTGCGCGCGCGGGCGTAGTAGCCGAGGCCCGCCCAGGCCGACAGGACGTCGTCGATCGGTGCTGCGGCCAGGGCCTGGACGGTCGGCCAGCGCGCGACGAACTTCCGGAAGTAGTCGCCGACCGTCGCCACCGTGGTCTGTTGCAGCATGATCTCCGACAGCCACACGAGATAGGGCTCGGTCTTTGCCCCGGGCAAGGCGCGCCAGGGCAGGGTGCGACGATGGCGGTCGTACCAGGCAAGCAATCGTGAAGCGTGCTCGGGCTGCGGGGTCATGGCCATGTAAGGGTGCGTGTCTTACCATGACGTCATGCGCGAAGGTGGCTTTCGCAACGTCGGCGGATTGGTGCATCGGATGACCGGGGCGCTCGCCAAGGGGCGAGGGACCTCGATCGCGCGCCTGCAGGCCGACTGGGTCGCCATCGTCGGCGCCGATCTCGCCCGCCGCACCCGGCCCGAGGCGCTGATCGCCGGCCGTGGCGCGCGGGGAACCACGAAGGGCAGCGGCAAGCTGTTGAGGCTCAAGGTCGCCGGAGCCTCCGCGCTGGAAGTCCAGCACATGGCGGGTCAGCTGGTGGAGCGGGTCAACACCTATGCCGGTCACCGCCTGATCGACGACATTCGTCTGGTCCAGGGCACGATCGCGGCAGCGCCGCTGCGGCCGTCGCTGCCCCGACCCTCGGCCGAGACCGAGCGCCAGGTCGCGAGCCAGGTCGCCGGCGTCAAGGATCCGGAGTTGCGCCAGGTGCTGGCACGCCTCGGCGCGCGCATTGCCACGTCGCGGCGGTCGATGCTGGCGGTCGGGCTCGGTCTCTGCCTGTCGTCCTTCGGCGGGCGCCTGCACGCGCAGCCGGCCGGCGTCGACAGGCTGCTGGGCGTGCTGCCGTCCGATCATGTGCTGGGGAAGCCGGACGCCCCGAACATCATCATCGACTATTTCTCTTTCACCTGTCCGCACTGCGCCAACTTCAACGCGGCGGTGATGCCGGTGGTGATCAGGGAATGGGTCGACAGCGGCAAGGCCAGGCTGGTGATGCGGCACTTTCCGTCCGACCAGATCGCGACCCGGGCGGCCCTGATGGCCGAGGGGGCGGGGCCGAAATTCTTCGAGGCCGTCGACACCATCTTCAAGAGCCAGATCGACTGGCTGACCGCGCCCGATCCCGCCGCCGAACTGGCCAAGGCCCTGGTCGCATTGGGAATCTCGCCCCAGCAGGCGACGGCCTTCATGTCCGACGAGAAGCTGCTGGATAAGGTCCTGATCGACGTTCAGTCCGGCCAGCAGCTGGGGGTCAAGGGCACGCCCAACCTGTTCATCAACGAGCAGTTCTACGGCATGCCGGCCGACGGAGCCGAGGGCATAGCCGCAATTTTGCGCCAGGTGGGCCGCTAGAGCGGCTTCCGGCGCATTATCGGGGAGAAGGCGTTCGAATCGTTTGACTCCCCACAGGCTGAATTCCCAAGATGTAGTGGAGAGGAAGGCGGAATGAGGAATATCTTGATCGTCGCCGGCGGTGCCGTGGCGGTGGCAGCGATAGCGCTTGCCGTCTGGTTCGGCACCCGTCCGTCCGGTCCGGCGCCCGCCCCGGTGGCCGTCCAGGCGGCCCCGGACAAGAAGGCCCTGCTCGCCGTCCAGCCGACCGATCACGTGATGGGCGACGCCAACGCCCCGATCCTGATGATCGAGTACGCGTCGTTCACCTGCCCGCACTGCGCGGCCTTCCACACCCAGATCCTGCCCGAGATCAAGAAGAAGTGGATCGACACCGGCAAGGTCAAGCTGGTCTACCGCGACTTCCCGCTCGACCAGGCTGCGGCCAAGGCCGCCCAGCTTGCCGAGTGCATGCCCAAGGACCGCTACTTCGCGGTCACCGACATGATCTTCCGCACCCAGCCGCAATGGATCACGGGCAGCGACCCGGTCGCGGAGCTGGCCAAGGGGCTGCGCATCGCCGGCATGGGCGACAACGAGGTCAAGGCGTGCCTCGCCAACACCGCGATCGCCGATGCCGTGGTCGCCGACTATCGCGGCGGCGAGGCGCTCGGCGTCAACTCGACACCGACGATCTTCGTCAATGGCGAGATGTTCAAGGGTGGGCGCTCGGTCGATGAATTCGATGCACTCTTCACCAAGCTCGCCAAGTAACGGCGAGCGCAATCAAGACAACGCGTAACAAGACAGGCGTGGTGTAAATGGTCCACTTCGACAAGCTCCGGCTCTCCGGCTTCAAGTCCTTCGTCGACCCGACGGAACTCGTGATCGAGGCTGGCATGACCGGCATCGTGGGGCCCAACGGCTGCGGCAAGTCGAACCTGGTCGAGGCGCTCAAGTGGGTGATGGGCGAGACCTCGGCCAAGCAGATGCGCGGCTCGGAGATGGAGGACGTGATCTTCGCCGGCGCCGGCACCCGCCCCGCGCGCAACATTGCCGAGGTCATGCTGAGCCTCGACAACAGGGCGCGCACCGCGCCGGCCCTGGTGAACGACTCCGACACGCTCGACGTGGTACGCCGCATCGAGCGCGGCCAGGGTTCGGCCTATTCGGTCAACGGCCGCGACATCCGCGCCCGTGACGTCCAGACGTTGTTTGCCGACGCCGCCACCGGCTCGCGCTCGACCGCGCTGGTCAGCCAGGGCCGCATCGGCGCCCTGATCAACGCCAAGGCCGCCGACCGTCGCACCATCATCGACGAGGCCGCCGGCATCACCGGCCTCTATGCCCGCCGCCACGAGGCGGAGCTGCGCCTGCGCGCCGCCGAGGCGAACCTCGCGCGCGTGCAGGACGTGCTGGTGGCGCTCGAGGAGCAGCACAAGGGCCTGAAGCGCCAGGCGCGCCAGGCCAGCCGCTACCGCAACCTGTCCGATCACATCCGCCGCGCCGAAGCCGCGGTCCTGGCGCTGAAGCTGGCCGCCGCCGAGAAGGAATTGGCCGAAGCGGGCGAGCGGCTGCGCGAGGCCGAGGCGCAGGTCACCGACCTCACCCGCCTGGTGACCCTCGCGACCACGGCACAGGCCGAGGCGTCGACCGCGCTGCCGCCGCTGCGCAACGACGAGGCCGTGGCCGCCGCTGCGCTCCAGCGCCTGCGTGTGGCGCATGACGCGCTGTCGGCCGAGGCCGAGCGCGTGGCCGCTGCCCAGCGCGACGCCGAGACCCGCCTGGCACAGACCGAGCAGGATCTGGCGCGCGAGCAGGGCCGCAAGGGCGACGCCGCGACCGCGATCGCCGATCTCGACGGCCAGCGCACCCGGCTGGAGCAGGAGCGGATCGGCGAGGACGAGCGCGCCGAGTCGGCCCGCGTCGCGCGTGAGGAGGCCCATCGTGCCACCGTGGCCGCCGAGGGCGAGCACGATCGCCTGACCCGCCAGATCGCCGACGACGAGGCGCTGCGCCACAGCGTGAGCCGCGAGGTCGCCGAACTGGAGGACCGCGTGCGCCGTCTGCTGGCGCGCCGCGACGAAGTCGCCGCCCAGCAGCGCCAGGTCGAGGGCGAGCTGTCGGCGCTGCCGGCGCTCGCCGAGGTCGAGGCCGCGCTGGAACAGGCCCGAACCGCCTTCGAGGAGGCCCGCCGCCGCGGCCAGGAGGCGATCGACGCCGCCCGCGAGTCCGAGCGCTACGAGTCCGAGGCGGCCCGCGCCGCCGTCGCCCAGGCCGAGGCCGAGCGCCTCGAGATCGAGCGCACCCGCGCCGTCGAGCGCCAGGCCGCCGAGGCCCGCCACGCCGCGGCCACCGACGCGCTGCGCGAGATCGCCGGCCGGCTGATGAAGCTCAAGGCCGAGGAGGCCGGCGTCGCGGCCGCGCTGCAGTCGGCCGCCGATTCGCTCTGGCCGCCGCTGCTCGATGCGCTGAGTGTCGAGCCCGGCTTCGAAAAGGCCCTGGGTGCGGCGTTCGGCGACGATCTCGAAGCCTCGTCCGACCGCGGCGCGCCCAGCCACTGGCTGCCGCTCGATCCCTATATGGATGTGCCCGGCCTGCCCGAGGGCGCGACGCCGCTCTCCGAGCACGTCAGGGCGCTGCCCGAACTCGCCCGCCGCATCGCCTTCATCGGTCTGGTCGCCGACGAGGCGACGGGTGCGGCGCTGCAGTCGAGCCTGCGGCCTGGCCAGCAGCTGGTCACCCGCGACGGCGCGCTGTGGCGCTGGGACGGCTACACCGTGCGCGCCGGGGCGCCGCTGCCGGCCGCCGTCCGGCTCAGCCAGCGCAACCGACTGGCCGAAATCCGCGGACAGATCGACGGCGTCGCCGCCGAGCAGGACACCGCGCAGCAGGCGGTCGACCAAGAATCGACGCTGCTCGCCGCCGCGCGCGAAGTAGAGCGCACCAGCGTCGAGCAGGCGCGCGAGCACGAGCGCACCGTGGGCGAGGCCTCGCGCCGCAAGACCCAGGATGCGGGCGAGGCGACCCGCGCGGCCGAGCGCAGCGCGCAGGAAACGACCACCGCGGCCGAGACCGTCGCCACCGCCGCGCGCGAGCGTCATGCCCAGGTGTCGCGCCAGACCGACCAGCTGCGTACCCGGCTCGCCGGCATCGAGCAGGCGATGGCCGAGCTGTCGGCCGACGTGGCCGACGCCGAGATGCGCCGAACCTTCCGTCAGGCCCGTCTGTCGGCGATCTCCGACACCCAGGCCGACCGGGTGACGGCGGGCGCGCTGCGCACCCGCATCGCCGAGCTCCGCGCCAATCTCGTCGAGGCCGAGGCGACCTGCGAGCGTCTGGCCCGCGAATCCGAGATGCGGGTCGAGCGGCTGGGCCAGATCGCGCACGACCATGCGAGCTGGAGCACCCGCCTCAGCGACGCCGAGGGCCAGATCGTCGAACTCGACCAGCGCCGCGAGCAGATCGCCCAGCAGATCGCCGAGCTCGCCGCCAAGCCGGCCGAGATCGAGGACAAGAAAGTCGCGCTGGGCGAGGAAATCGCCAAGGCCGAGGCGAACCGCCAGGAAGCGGCCGACCGCCTGGCCATCGGCGAGACCCAGCTCAGCGAGGCCGACAAGGCGATGCGCCAGGCCGAGAGCGAACTCGCCCAGGCGCGCGAAGGCCGCGTCCGCCGCGAGGGTCTGGTCGAGCAGGCGACCAAGGACCGCGAGGCCGTGGTCGAGCGCATCGTCGAGCGGCTGCGCTGCGAGCCGGACGGCGTGCTGGCGCTGGCCGAGGTCGAGAAGCTCGAGGAACTGCCCGAACTCGACAAGGCCGAGCATCGCCTCGAACGTCTGGTGCACGAGCGCGAGACCATGGGCGCGGTCAACCTGCGCGCCGAGGAAGAGGCCAACGAGCTCGAGCAGCAGATCACCGGCATGACGACCGAGCGCGACGACCTGATCGCCGCCATCGGCCGCCTGCGCCAGGGTATCCAGAGCCTGAACCGCGAGGGCCGCGAGCGCTTCCTCGCCGCCTTCGAGCAGGTCAGCGGCCACTTCCAGCAGCTCTTCACCAAGCTGTTCGGCGGCGGCAAGGCGGAACTCAGGCTCACCGAGTCCGAGGATCCGCTGGAGGCCGGCCTGGAGATCCACGCCTCGCCACCGGGCAAGAAGCTGCAGGTGATGTCGCTGCTCTCGGGCGGCGAGCAGGCGCTGACCGCCCTGTCGCTGCTGTTCGCGGTGTTCATGACCAACCCCGCGCCGATCTGCGTGCTGGACGAAGTGGACGCGCCGCTGGACGACCTCAACGTCGAGCGTTTCTGCGGCCTGGTGAACGAGATCGCCGGCCGCACCGATACGCGCTTCCTGATCATCACCCACCATCGCGTGACGATGGCGCGCATGGACCGCCTGTACGGCGTCACCATGGCCGAGCAGGGCGTCAGCCAGCTCGTGTCGGTCAATCTTCAGGAGGCAGACAGGCTGGTCGCCTGACGGCGACGGGCCCTGGCTGCCTCTCGGATTCAACAAGCAAGCAAGACTATCTTCCTCTCAACACCTCGTGAGCGCCGGTATGGCCAAACCGGCGCTCTTTCTTTTTTGGGGGATGGCCTTTGGGGGCCGGGCGGGCGTAGTGTCCGGCCATGCCCGACACCATGCTTCCCTCCGGCACCGACACGGTCGAACTGACGCGCGCGCTGGTGCGTTGTGAAAGCGTGACGCCGCGCGAGGCGGGTGCCCTGCAGCTGCTCGAGAAGGTCCTGACTCCGCTCGGATTCCGCTGCGAGCGCATGGATTTCACCGAGAAGGGCACCGACGACGTCGCCAACCTTTATGCACGGGTCGGTCAGGACAAGGACGGCAACGGCA
>CAWUOG010000157.1:0-6623 GCA_963923875.1 uncultured Alphaproteobacteria bacterium | reverse complement strand
GCGCGCAGGCCACGACAACCCGGGCAGACACCCATGTCGAAGCGGGAGAGGTCGCGTGCGCTGCCGCGCGGCGAATCGACCACCCCGAGATAGCGGAGCATCCGTTGCCACCAGTTCATCCTGCCATACTAGCTCAAAGACAGCGGCCGCACGTATTGCCGGCCGTGGCAAATGGCTTACAGTCCGGGCCCAAATTCGGGAGGAAACATGCTGACGATCGACGCGCAGGTGCACTGCTACGAGCGCAATCATCCCGGCCGTCCGTGGACAGCCGTGCTGGCCGGACCGCCGGAAGTGACCGGTCCCGACATGATCAAGGCGATGGATGCGGTCGGCGTCGACGGCGCGATCCTGGTTTCGGTCTATACGATGTACCGCTGGGATGAATCCTACGCTGTCGCGGTACAGAAGGCGCATCCCGACCGCTTCGGCGTGGTGAAGCCGGTGAACGCCAACGATCCGAAGGTCGAGGGCGTGATCGAGAAGTGGGCGGCGCAACCCGGCACGGTGGCGATCCGCATCATGATGACCCCGGAGATTTCCAGCGATCCGGCCGATCCCGGCATCAACCGCATCCTCGCGGCGGCGGCGAAGCACGATTTGCCGGTCAACATGCTGGCGCGCGACCGGCTGGCCCAACTCGACGAACTGGCCCGGCGCAACCCCAACACCCAGATCGTGCTGGATCATCTCGGTCTCGAGCAGCCCTTCGAGCCACCGGCACCGGCCGAGCCATGGAAGGAGCTGCCGCACGTGCTGGCGCTCGCGAAGAACAGAAACATCGCAATCAAGATCACCGGCGCCTGCACGCTCAGCAAGCAACCCTATCCGTACAAGGACATCTGGGATCCGCTGGGCCGTATTTTCGACGCGTTCGGATTGGATCGTTGCATGTGGGGGACCGATTGGACGCGCGCGGTCAATCTGCTCACCTATAAGGAAGGTGTGGAGTCGTTCCGTGTGACCGACCGGCTGTCCGACAGCGACCGCGAGAAGCTGATGGGCGGCAGCCTCCAGAAGATCTACGGCTGGGCACCGAAGAAGAAGTAACCGACAGGAAGAACATTGCAGCCACTGCTCGACCTCATGCGCCGCCGCGCCGGCTGGATCGCGGCGGTGATCGTGCTTGTGGCCGCCGCGGGGGCCGGTGCCTGGTGGACCCTGCAACCGCCGGCGAAGCCGGCTGCGCCTCCCGCACCGCCGCCGCCGGAAGTCGGCGTGGTCACCCTGGCCGAGAAGGACGTGCCGGTGCCGCTGCAGTTTTCCGGGCGGGTAGCGGGTTTCCGGGTGGTCGAGATTCGCGCGCAGGTAAGCGGCGTGTTGCTGAAGCGCGAGTTCACCGAGGGCGCGACGGTCAATGTCGGCGACGTGTTGTTTCGGATCGACCCGCGCACCTACGAGGCGGCGCTGGCGCGGGCGCAGGCGCAGAACGCCCAGGCCAAGGCGCAGCTCATACAGGCTGAGGAGAATTTCAAGCGCGTCGAAGGCCTGACCGCGAGCAAGGTGGCGACGCAGAAGGCGCTCGAGGACGCGATCGCCCAGCGCGACAGCGCGCGCGCCGCGGTCCTCACCACCCAGGCCGACGTCGATACCGCCAGGCTCAATATCGAATTCACCACAGTGCGCGCGCCGGTAAAGGGGCCGACCAGTCTGGTCTCGCCGGCCGAGGGCACGCTGATCCAGGCGCAGCAGACGCTGCTGACCACGATCACCCAGCTCGACCCGGCCTACGTGAATTTCACCTTCACCGACGGCGAACTGCGCGCGCTGGGCGAGATCGACCGCGCCAACGACCAGATGTTCAATCCCGACAAGGTCAAGGTCGAGCTGCAGTTCGGCGACGGCTCGACCTATCCGCATACCGGCACCGTCGACACCCATTCGCGCACGGTCGATCAGCGCACCGGCACCATCCTGACCCGCGCGGTATTCCCCAACGGCGAGAGCGGGCTGCTGCCCGGTCAGTTCGTGCGCGTGAACCTCACCGGCATCACGCTGCCGGGGGCGATCGTCGTGCCGAAGATGGCGATCAGCCAGGGCCCGCTCGGCGCTTTCGTCTATGTCGTGGAACCCGACAATGTCGCGCGCGTGCGCCAGGTGCGTCTCTATCGCGAACTGCCCGAGGGCTGGATCGTGCGCAAGGGGCTGGCCGCGGGCGATCGCATCGTGGTCGACGGCGTGATCCGCGTGCGCCCCGGCAATCCTGTCCGGCCCGTCCCCTACAAGCCGCCCGACACGGCTGCGTCGCCGCCGACGGACGGCAAGAAGTGATCTCGAAATTCTTCATCGACCGGCCGGTTTTCGCCTCTGTCCTGGCCATCGTGATCACGCTTGCCGGACTGGTGGCGATGCGGGCGCTGCCGATCGCGCAGTATCCCCAGATCGTGCCCCCCGAAGTCGTCGTATCGGCAACCTATCCCGGCGCAACCGCCGAGACGATCGCCACGACGGTCGCCGCGCCGCTCGAGCAGCAGATCAACGGCGTCGAGCGCATGCTCTACATGCAATCGACCTCGACCGGCTCGGGCACGGTGAACCTGACCGTGACCTTCGACATCGGCACCAATCCCGACCAGAACGCGATCAACGTCAACAATCGCGTGCAGCGCGCGCAGCCACTCCTGCCGGCCGAAGTGGTGCGCCAGGGCCTGGTGGTGCAGAAGCGCTCGACGTCGATCCTGCAGGTTCTGACCATGTCGTCGCCCGAGGGCCGCTACGACACGATCTTCATCAGCAACTATGCGCTCGTGAACGTGCTCGACGAGTTGCGTCGCCTCGCCGGCGTGGGCGACGCCTCGCTGTTCGGCGCCTCGGACTACTCGATGCGCATCTGGCTGCGGCCCGACAAGCTCGCCCAGTTCAACCTGACGCCGGCCGACATCGCCGCCGTGGTACGCGAGCAGAACCAGCAGTTCGCCGCCGGCCGCTTCGGCGAGGAACCGATGAACCGGCAGCAGGTCTTCACCTATTCCGTGACGACTCCGCCGCGCCTGGTCGACCGCACACAGTTCGAGGACATCATCATCCGCGCCGAGGAGAATGGCGGGGCGCTCAGGCTGAAGGACGTGGCCCGAGTCGAACTGGGCGCGCTGACCTACGGCTTCTCCGGCACCTTCAACGGCTCTCCCGCGGTGCCGATCGCGGTCTACCTGCAGCCCGGCGCCAACGCCCTGCAGGTCGCGGCCGAGGTCAAGGCCACCATGGACCGCATGTCCAAGCGCTTCCCGGTCGGGCTGCGCTACGACATCCCCTTCGACACCACGCGCTTCGTCGAGGTCTCGATCGAGGAGGTGGCGATCACCTTCGCCGAGGCGATCCTACTGGTCGTACTGGTTGTCTTCCTGTTCCTGCAGAGCGTGCGGGCGATGATCATCCCCGTGATCGCCATTCCGGTGTCGATCATCGGCACCTTCGCCGGCATGTACCTGCTGGGATTTTCGATCAATCTCCTGACCCTGTTCGGCCTTGTGCTGGCGATCGGCATCGTGGTCGACGATGCGATCGTGGTGCTGGAGAACGTCGAGCGCATCATGTCGACCGAGCACAAGGGACCGCGCGAGGCTGCGATCCAGGCGATGGAGGAGGTGACCGGGCCGGTGATTGCCATCGTGCTGGTGCTGTGCGCGGTGTTCATCCCGGTATCCTTCCTGGGCGGGTTGGCTGGCGAACTATACCGGCAGTTCGCCGTCACGATCGCCGTGTCGGTGATCATCTCCGGTGTCGTGGCGCTCACCCTGACGCCGGCACTGGCGGCATTGCTGCTCAAGAAGGAGCACAGCGAACCCGCCCGCCCGTTCGTCCATTTCAACCGCTTCTTTGCCTGGGTCACCGAGCGGTATGCCGGCGGTGTCGCCTTCCTGTTGCGCCGGACCGTGGTCGGACTGGTCTGCTTCGTGGCGGTGCTCGGTGCGGTGGCGGCGCTGTTCCAGCGTATCCCGGGAAGCCTCGTGCCAGCCGAGGACCAGGGCTACGTTTTCGTCGTCACCATCCTGCCGCCGGCCGCCGCCATCGACCGCACCCGCGAGATCGCCAAGCAGGCGACGGCAGCGCTGATGAAGAACCCGGCGGTCGCGAACGTCGTGAGCTTCTCGGGGTTCGACCTGCTGTCGCGTGCCCTGAAGACCAATGCCGGAATCTCGTTCGTCACGCTGAAGGACTGGTCGCAGCGCAAGGACCCAAAGCAGGACGCGCGAAATGTGGCGCCGTCGATCGGCGCTCTCAACGCGAACTTCCGCGACGGCCTCGTGATCGGCTTCAATCCACCGCCGATCATCGGCATCAGCGTCACGGGCGGCTTCGAGTTCTACCTGCAGGATCGCTCCGGCGGTTCGCTGGCCGACCTGTCGGCGGCAACCGCGAAGGTGGTGGCCGCCGCCAACCAGCGGCCCGAATTGCGCGGCGTACAGACGACATTCAACGCCGGCGTGCCGCAGTACCGCGCCGACGTCGACCGCGACAAGGCGAGGGCGCTCGGCATTCCGATCAACGTGATCTTCGAGACCATGCAGAGCACGTTCGGCAGCCTGTACGTCAACGACTTTACGCTGTTCGGCCGGACCTATCGCGTCAGCCTGTCTTCGGAGGCTGAATTTCGCGAGAGCCCGGACGATCTGCGCCATGTCTTCGTGCGCTCCGACAACAACGTCATGGTGCCGTTGAACGAACTGGTGAAGTTCGTCCGCACGCTGGGGCCCGACACGGTCGACCGGTTCAACATCTTCCCCGCCGCCAAGGTGCTGGGCGGTCCGGCGCCGGGCTATTCCTCGGGGCAGGCAATCGCCGTCATGCAGCAGGTCGTGTCGAGCACGCTCGGCAACGACTACACGATCGGCTGGATCGGCTCGGCGTACCAGGAACTTTCCACGGCGGGTTCGGGCACCCAAGGGTTCGTGTTCGGCATGATCATGGTGTTCCTGATCCTGGCGGCACAATACGAACGCTGGTCGCTGCCACTCGCCGTGCTGACGGCGGTGCCGTTCGCGGTGCTGGGGGCTCTGCTCGCGATCTGGGTGCGCGGCCTCGACAACGACGTCTACTTCCAGATCGGTCTGGTGACCTTGATTGGACTCGCCGCCAAGAACGCCATCCTGATCGTGGAGTTCGCCTCGCAACGCTACCAGCAGGGCCTGTCGGCCTACGAGGCCGCGCTCGCTGCGGCGCGGCTGCGCTTTCGACCGATCGTGATGACATCGCTGGCCTTCATCCTGGGTGTTCTCCCGCTCGCGACCAGCACGGGCGCAGGTTCGGCCAGCCGGCACTCGATCGGCACCGGCGTGATCGGCGGCATGTTGGCGGCCACCTTCGTGGCCATCCTTTTCGTGCCGCTGTTCTTCCGCTTGCTGACGCGCCGGCCGGCCTCGCCGCCGCATGGATAACTGCCGCGATTTCTGCCAAAATCGGCTGCGGTCCTTCCTGATGTATCGAGTCGGTCTTCTTATTGTCGCTCTTGCCCTTGCGCCGGGCAGTTCTGCGTTCGCGCAGCAGCAGGCGCCGCAGGTCAGCGACAAACTTCGGCAAGCCACCGAGATCTACCTTTCGGGTGACCGGGCGAAGGCGCTGGGCTTCGCCAACAAATGTCTCGATGAAGGCGACTACGACACGGCTTTCCGGCTGCTCATGCGACTTGCAGGCACCGACGGCATCCCGGCGGCGCAGGAGCGGATCGGCCTCATGTACGAGAACGGTCTGGGCGTCGCCAAGAGCCCCGACACCGCTCTCAATTGGTATCAGATGTCGGCGATGCAGGGCGATCCGGCGGGGCAGATCGCCCTGGCGCGCCTCTACCAGGAAGGTGCCGGCATAAAGCGCGACAGTGCGGCGGCCCTGCAGTGGTATCGCAAGGCCGTCGCGCAGGGCAGCGCAACGGCGGAAGAGCGACTGGCGACCATGTACTATTCGGGCGACGGCGTGGTGCAGAACTATGCCGAAGCCGCCAAGTGGTATCGAGCCGCTGCCGAGAAGGGCAACGCGCGTGCGCAGGAGCGGCTGGCCAGTCTGCTGCGGACCGGCAAGCCGGGCTTGCCGGAGAATGTCCCCGAAGCGGCGAGGTGGTACCTGAAGGCCGCCGAGCAGGGCGACGCAACGGCGCAGGAAGCAATCGGCGCGATGTACAGGACTGGTCAAGGCGTTCCGGTCAACAACGTGACGGCCAAGCAGTGGTTTGCCAAGGCAGCCGAGCAAGGCAACAAGGATGCCGAGGCCGCGTTGCGCCAGATGTTCGACGTGGGTGAAGGCACGCCGGAGGAGGCGTTCGCCTGGAACAAGCGGATGGCTGAACTGGGCCACGCGCGTTCGCAGTACGCGTTGGGCCAGATGTATGAATCCGGCCGCGGCGTGAAACAGGATCTTGCCGCCGCAGCCGTCTGGTTACGCAAGGCCGCCGACCAGGGCGTGGTCGAGGCCCAGGTCAAGCTTGCGGGTCTTTACCGGGAGGGCAGGGGGGTGCCGCAGGACTTCATCGAGGCCTACAAATGGTACCTTCTGGCTTCGACAGGCACGCCGACCGACGGTGCGGCCGGACTCGATCAGGTGGCGATGGCCAAGGTCGAACTGCGGCGCATCACGACGCTGGTCTCGCCGACTCAAATCTCGGAAGCCAAGCGCCGCGCGCGCGAATGGAAGCC
>CAWUOG010000156.1:0-6659 GCA_963923875.1 uncultured Alphaproteobacteria bacterium | reverse complement strand
GCCCACCACGCCGCCAAGTCGCTGATCTTCGCCCTGCCCGCGCCGGGTTCGCAGCCCAAGCGCGCCCCGCTCGCCTATGATGCCGCGGCGCCGGGCAAGGGCTTGGGCACGCGCGACGTGGCGATGGGCGCAACGGTGGCCTTGACCGAACTGCCGGTCACGAAGGGCTGAGTCACATGAAACGCAGGTTGTTTGCCGCGCTGCTGGTGAGCAGCGCGGCGGCAGGGGCAGTGCGCCTGGCTGCCGACGCACCCGACGAGATCCAAATTGCCGCCATGAAGTTCGACTTCACGCCCGAGACCGTGAAAGTGAAGGCCGGCCGGCCGGTGACGCTGGTCCTGACCTCGCTCGACCGCATTCACGGCTTCAAGATGCCGGAGCTCGGCGTGCGGACGGAGATCATTCCCGACCGCGAAACCAGGGTAACGATCACGCCACAGAAGGCGGGAAGTTTCACCTTCTTCTGCGACGTCTTCTGCGGCGACGGTCACGAGGAGATGTCGGGCACCCTGATCGTGGAGGCCTAGTCTTCAGCGCTTCAGGATCGAGCCCAGCACCCCGCGCAGGATCGATCCGCCGACCTGGCTGCCGATGCTGGCGGCCAGGCCCTTGCCGAAGATCGCCTTGGAGGCCTCGCGGGCAACCACCGTGGCGGTGCTGCGCATCGCGGCTTTGGCGACCGTCGTGCCGATCGAGTCGGGCTGACGGCCGCGCGGTTTCGGCGTCGTCTCGGGCGCCGACTGGTCTGGCGGTACGACCGGCGCCTGCGCCCGCTTGAGCCGCGGCTCGGCACGCGGCGCTTCCTCCGAAGGTGCCTGCTCCTCGGCGGGCTTGCCCCAGGGACCGGTCGGCGGAGCCTCAGGTGGCGGGGCGGTGGACGGCACGGAACCGTATTGGCCACGGCGGCGCGTAGCCGGCGCTGTGGCGCTGCCGGCCGTCGCGGGGGGCGGAGCCTTTTGCTGATCGGCGCCGGAAGCGCGGCCCATCAATACTTCATAGGCCGAGGCGCGATCGACGGGCGTATCGTATTTCCCGGCCAATGAACTCGCCTTCAGCGTCGCGGCGCGCTCGGCATCGCTGACCGCCCCGATGCGCGCCTGCGGAGGCGCAATCAGGCAACGCTCGACCGGCTCCGGCACGCCCTTGTCGTCGAGAAAGGACACCAGCGCCTCACCGACGCCGAGCTGCTGGATGGCATCGACCGCCTTGAATTTGGGGTTGGGGCGGAACGTGTCGGCAGCGACTTTGACCGCCTTCTGGTCCTTGGGCGTGAAGGCCCTCAGTGCATGCTGGACCCTATTGGAAAGCTGGCCGAGCACGCTCTCCGGAATATCGAGCGGGTTCTGGGTGACGAAGTAGACGCCGACTCCCTTGGAGCGGATCAGGCGCACCACCTGCTCGATGCGGTCGAGCAGGGCCTTGGGGGCGTCGTCGAACAGCAGATGCGCTTCGTCGAAAAAGAACACGAACTTCGGCTTGTCGAGGTCGCCGACCTCGGGCAGGCGCTCGAACAGCTCCGACAACAGCCACAAAAGACCGGTGCCGTAGAGGCGTGGGCTCTGCATCAGACGATCAGCTGCCAGGATATTGACCACACCGGCGCCGCTTGCATCGACGCGAATCATGTCGGCGAGGTCGAGTGCGGGTTCGCCGAAGAAGCCCTTGCCGCCCTGCTGCTCCAGAATCAGCAACTGACGCTGGATGGTGCCGACGCTGGCCTTGCTCACGTTGCCGTATTCGGCCGTCAGGGTGCCGGCGTTCTCCGCTGCCCACTGCAGCATCGCCTGCAGGTCCTTGAAGTCGAGCAGCAGGAGCCCCTGCTCGTCGGCGACCTTGAAGACGACGTTGAGTACGCCTTCCTGGATATCGTTGAGCTGCAACAGGCGCGCCATCAGCACCGGTCCGACTTCGCTCACCGTCGTGCGGATGGGATGACCCTTCTCGCCGAAGAAATCCCAATAGGCGACCGGAAAGGCACGGCCGCCATAGCCGTCGATCTTGAGCTGCCTGGCTCGCTCCACGGCGCGGGGATTGTCCCCACCCTTCTGGCCAATGCCGGCCAGGTCGCCCTTCACGTCGGCCAGGAACACCGGCACGCCATAGGCGGAGAACCCCTCGGCAATGGTCTGCAACGTCACTGTCTTGCCGGTGCCGGTCGCGCCCGCGATCAGCCCGTGACGGTTGCCGAATTTCAGGAGCAGATACTGGTCGGCATCGCTGGCGCCGACGAAGATCGCGTTGTCTTCGCTCATGGCGGCACTTTAGCCAAAGACCCCGGTGCGTAGTAGGGTGGGCCCATGTCCGGCACCCGCCTTGCTCTGGCCGTGATCGGCGACGAGATCGGCCCGTCCCTTCCGGAAATGCTCTCGTTCTGCACCGAACAGAAAGTGCGCCGCCTCGACATGCGTACCGTCGACGGACGCAACCTGCTCGGCATGACCCTCGACGAGGTTCACGCGATCAAGGCAGTGCTCGACAAGGCCGGCATCGCGGTTCCGACTTTCGTGTCTCCGGTCCTGAAGTGGGCGGCACCCGGCAAGGCCCCCGCCGGCGGCGGAAAGGTCGACTTTGCTTTCGATCCCTCGCAATGCCCCTCTGCCGATCCGCTGGCACATGCATTCGCCATCGCCAATGCACTGGGGGCGCGGCACATGCGCGTCTTCAGCTTCCTGCGCTACGCCGGCTATCGGCCGCTCGACCTGAAGCCTGCGATCGACCGCCTGCTCGAGCTGGCCCGTCGCCACGACGTGATCGTCGAGATGGAGAACGAGCCGGTTTGCAACGTCGGCTCCGTGGCCGAGCTTGCCGCTTTCTTCCGCGCCATCCCGCCCTCGTCCCATCTGCGCCCCCTCGTCGATATCGGCAACAGCTGGTCGATGGGCCAGGCGCCTGGCGATTCCGACATCGCGGCCCTGGCGCCATCGGTCGACCTCATCCACCTCAAGGATCGCGATCTCGCGGCTCGCCGTACGGTGCCTCTGGGTGACGGAGACGTGCCATGGGCCCGGGAACTGACGCGGCTGCTCAAGGACGCAAAGACGCCCGAGGTTCTGGCCAGCATGGAGACGCACTGTCCGCAGGACGGCCGCAATGCCACAGCAAAGTCAGTGGCTGCCCTGAGAAGAATTGCCGCCGAGATCGGAGTTGAACTCGTCTAGAAGGAGGCCATGCGCTCCTTCTCCTTCGTCACGGTCGACGTGTTTACCGACCGCCGCTTTGGCGGCAACCCGCTCGCTGTCTTCCCCGACGCCCGGGGCCTGACCGACACGGAGATGCAGGCGCTGGCCGCCGAGTTCAACCTCAGCGAAACCACGTTCGTGCTGCCACCCGCCGATCCGGCGAACACCGCGCGGGTGCGCATCTTCAATCGCAAGAGCGAGATGCCGTTCGCCGGCCATCCCAATGTCGGCACCGGCTGGGTGCTCGCGAAGCAGGGACGCGCGACGGGCGGCAAGCTGCGCTTCGAGGAGATCGCCGGGCTGGTCGACATCGAGGTGACCCCCGAGTTGGTGACGATCGCCGCCCCGCAGCCGCTGTCCCTGGGGCCGGAGATGCCGGTAGAACTGCTGGCTGACTGCGTCGGGCTCTCCGCCGGCGACGTCGTGACCAAGGCGCATCGACCGATCTCGGCGTCGGTCGGCAACTCGTTCGTGGTCGCCGAAGTGACCGGCGACGCCCTGACCCGCGCCGTGCCTGACCTCGGCCGCTTCCGCCAGGCCGCGACGCGGTACAGCGCAATGGGCGAGAACCGCCTGCCGCTCTACCTCTATGCCCACGACGGAAAGCGCATCCGCACCCGCATGTTCTCGCCGCTGTCCGGCACGGTCGAGGATGCAGCGACCGGCAGTGCCGCAACGCCGCTGGCGGCTCTATTGCTGTCGCTCACCCCGGCAGCCATGGCCGACTACGATCTGGTGCAGGGCGTCGAGATGGGCCGGCCGAGCCGACTCGTCTGCTCGGCCTACCGTGCCTCCGACGGCATCCGCGCCAAGGTCGGCGGAACCTGCGTGCCGGTCCTGTCGGGCGACGTGACGCTCTAGCCTGCCGGCTGGATCACGAACCCGGCACGAGGGAAGTGCACGACAACGTCACCGACCTGCGCGTCGCTGCGGCTGACCGAGATACGGTCGCCGGTCAGTCCGACCAGCGTGCCGCTCACCGGTACCTTGCCGGTGTCGTCGGGCGTGACGCTGACCCTCTGCCCGGCCTTGAGCCCGCTCGGATCGCCGGCGTCGACCTTGGTGGGCTCCGGCGTCGCGGCCTTGGCGACGGCGAGCGCCTCGGCGCCCGTCATTTCGACCGGTTTGCCGCTGCCCATCGCCTTCATGCGCGCCGACCATTCGACGAGCTTGGGAAGTCGATCGAGCGGCGGTGGCGTGTTGCCCTGGCCCATGCGGGCCTGCAGGAACCAAACCGGATTGTAGAGGGCGCAGTCGGCCAGGCAGGGCGCCGCCCCGAGCAGGAATGGCCGGCCGTCCCGCAGCATCAGCTCGGCAAACGTGAGCTGAGCGTAGGTCTGATCGCGCGCGACCGGCTGCATCGCCTTGAGATTCTCGGCATTGAAAGGCCGGCCGGAGAACTCGCTACGGTCCTTGCGGAATGCCTCGGGCAACTGGTCGCCGAGCGCGCCCATCACCACGCCGACGGCTGACCAGAAGATGTTGCGGTCGATCCACATGGCAAGTGCCCGCGCCTCGCCCTCCTGTCCGACCGGCAATAGCGGCGGTTTGGGCGCACGACGCTCGATCTCCAGCATGATCAGCTGGGTGTCGCAGTAGATGTCTGCCCCGACCTGCATCACCGGCGTCTTGCGATAGCCACCGGTCAGCGGCATCAGCTCGGGCTTGGGCATGATGTTGGGGATCACCACCGACTTCCAGGCAAGCTGCTTGACCCCGAAGGCAATGCGTACCTTCTCGGAGAAGGGCGAATTGGGATAGTGGTGCAGGATCAGATCGACCATGGGGCAGGTCCTCAGTGGAGTGTCGCCAGGGCGACCAACAGGGCAAAGCCCAGCCCGCCCGCGATCGCGAGCCGCCAGGCCCAGGCATAAAGTCTCGTCCGCAGGCCTACCATCGCCTCGAGCCGGGCGAGCACCGAATCGTCGAGACCGGGCGCCGCGTCGAAGAAGCCATGGGCGATGCCGATCACCGGGAAGGCGCAACCGCAGCTCGCGACGCTCAACAACAGGCTGACATGCCCGACTGCGAGGCCGATCGTCTTGATGATCGGTTTCGACTGGGCGAACGGATCGACGCCGGCCACGACCACAAGATAGGCGAGCGCCGCCACGACGATGGCATTGAAGCGCAACAACGCCGAAGTCTTCGAATCGAGCACATTCAGCATCGCAAACAGGCGGTCCCAGGCCGCGACCCGCGCCCTGTCCTCGGCCGTGCCAGCTGCCACCTGCAGCCGGGCGAGGATCAAGGCCTGACTGTCGTTCATCCGCGCAATGCCTTGATGTTGGCTGCGTACTTGTCCGGTCCGCCGGCGAATACGGCGGTGCCGGCAACCAGTGCGTCGGCGCCGGCGGAGATACAGCGCTTCGCGGTTTCCGTATTCACGCCGCCGTCGACCTCGAGATCGATCTTCTTGCCCAGCGCGTCGATCGCCTTGCGCAGGGCGGCAATCTTGGCGAGCTGGCTCTCGATGAAGGCCTGACCGCCGAAGCCCGGATTGACGCTCATCACCAGCACCAGGTCGAGGTCGCCCAGCACGTTCTCGATCACCGAAAGCGACGTCGCGGGATTGAGCACGATGCCGGCACGCTTGCCGTGGCTCTTGATCAGCTGGATCGTGCGATGAACGTGCGGACCGGCCTCGGGATGGAACGAGATGATGTCCGCCCCGGCTTCGGCGAAGGCCGGCACCAGCGGATCGACCGGCGCCACCATCAGATGGACATCGAACGGCTGCTTGCTGTGCTTGCGCAACGCCTTCACCACCATCGGCCCGATCGTGAGATTGGGCACGAAGTGATTGTCCATCACATCGACATGAATCCAGTCGGCCCCGGCGGCCGTTACCGCCTCGATCTCGCGGCCGAGGGCGGCGAAATCCGCCGACAGGATCGACGGCGCGATACGGACGGGCTGCCGTGCCATCTTGCCCTCAGGTGCCCGGACGGGTCGGAGCTTCCCAGCCCCGGTTGCGGAAGGGGTTGGCCGGGAAGCTTCCCAGCATCTTCAGCTCGCCCCTCTCGGAGAAGAAATCGAGTTCTTCGAGGGCGAGCTGCACGGCGCGCTGGGCAGGATGGCCTTCGACCTCGGCATAGAACTGCGCCTGCTCGAAGTGGGCGCCGCTCAGATAGCTCTCCAGCTTCACGATGTTCACGCCGTTGGTCGCAAAGCCGCCCAGCGCCTTGTACAGCGCCGCCGGCACGCTCTTCACGCGGAACAGGAAAGCGGTCATGCACTTCACCGTACGCCAGTCCGGATTGGCTGCCTCGCGCGAGAACACGAGCATGCGCGTGGTGTTGTGGTCGGCATCCTCGATGTTCTTGGCGAGAACCTTCAGACCGTAGATCCGCGCCGCCAGGGACGACGCGATGGCGCCGACCTGTCTGTCGCCGATCTCGGCGATCTCACGGGCCGCGCCCGCCGTATCGGCGTGGACCAGCGGGGCGATGCCGTGCTTCCTCAGGAAGTTGCGGCACT
>CAWUOG010000155.1:0-6664 GCA_963923875.1 uncultured Alphaproteobacteria bacterium | reverse complement strand
GGCGATCATGTCGGGCTGTTCGACGTGCTGGTCTCGCCGACCGCGCGACGGCGCGGCCTGGCGCGCCGCATCACGCAGACAATCGGCGCCTGGGGTCGCGAGAACGGCGCGAGGTACATGTATTTGCAGGTGGTGGCGACCAACACCGCTGCCTTGCCGCTCTACGCGGCACTGGGCTTCGAGACGGTCTATTCATACGCATACCGTGTGTCATAGTCCGCTAGGGGAGGAACGGACAAAAATGGCGAATTACCCTTGGGAAAAGAGCTACCCGCCCGGCGTGAAGTGGGAACTCGATATTCCGAAGAAGACCCTGCACCAGATCTTCGAAGAGAGCTGCGCTCAGTACGGCGACCGGCCCTTCACCGACTTTCTCGACAAAGTAATGTCCTTCAGGGACTACAAGGAGGCGTCCGACAAGGCCGCAGCCGGCTTCCAGAAGCTCGGCGTCAAGCCCGGCGTCAATGTCGGCCTCTATCTGCCCAACACGCCGCACTACATCGTCGCCTTCTTCGGCATCCTGAAGGCGGGTGGCCGCGTGGTGAACTATTCGCCGCTCGATGCCGCGCGCGAGCTGGAATTCAAGATCGGTGACAGCGAGACCGACATCCTGGTCACGCTCGACGTCGCTGCGCTTTACCCGAAGATGGCCGCAATGCGCGGCAAGACGCGGCTCAAGAAGCTGATCGTCGGCTCGATCGCCGACTACCTGCCGTGGCCCAAGAACTGGCTCTATCCGATCGCCAAGAAGAAGGAGATCTCGCAGTGGCCGCGGGACGACTGGCACATGTCGTTCAAGGATCTGCTCAACAACGACGGCAAGTACACAGCGCATGCCGGCCCCGAAAACCTGTGGGACGAGGTGGCGCTGCTGCAATACACCGGCGGCACGACCGGTCTGCCGAAGGCCGCGATGCTGACGCACGGCTGCGTCGTCTCGGCGATGGCGCAGGGCCAGAGCTGGACCACGCCCTACACCACGCCCGGCACCGAGAAGGTGGTTTGCGTGCTGCCGCTGTTCCATATCTATGCGCTGTCGGGAATCATGCTGGGCGCGGTACGCAACGGCAACCAGCTGATCCTCTATCCGCGGCCCGACATCGACATGATCGTCAACGATCTCGGCAAGAAGAAGCCGACTTTCCTGCCCGGCGTGCCGACACTCTACACCGCCATCAACAAGCATCCCAAGGCGCAGGGCCTCGACCTGAAGTCGCTGAAGATCTGCATGTCGGGCGGCGCCCCGCTGCCGGTCGAGGTGCAGCAGAGCTTCGAGAAGCTGACCGGCGCCACGCTGATCGAGGGCTACGGCCTGACCGAGACGTCGCCGACCGGCGCAATCTGTCCGGTCGACAAGACGGCGCGACGGCTGGGTTCGTGCGGCGTGCCGATGCCGGGGACGATCATCGAGATCCGCGACATGGACCATCCCGACAAGACGCTGCCGCCGGGCAAGGAACATGTCGGCGAGGTCTGCATCATCGGCCCGCAGGTGATGAAGGGTTACTGGAAGAAGCCGGACGAGACCGACAAGGTCCTGTTCAGCCATCCCGCATCGAACTGGAAGGGGCTGCGCACCGGCGACATGGGCTACATGGACGCCGACGGCTGGCTCTACCTGGTCGACCGTTCCAAGGACCTGATCATCTCCTCGGGCTACAACGTCTATCCGCGCATGATCGAAGAGGCAGTCTACGAGCATCCGGCGGTCGACGAGTGCATCGTGATCGGTATTCCCGATCCCTACCGCCAGGAAGCCCCCAAGGTGTTCGTCAAGCTGAAGCCAGGCGCGCACCTCACCTTCGAGGAACTGAAGAAGCATCTCGACGGCAAGATCGGCAAGCACGAGATGCCGGTCGCCCTGGAAGTGCGAGCCGAGCTGCCCAAGACGCCGGTCGGCAAGCTCTCCAAGAAGGAGCTCAAGGAAGAGGAGCGCGCCAAGGCCCAGGCCAAGGCGGCGTAACAGGCATGGTGGGGCGCCGCGCTTTCGTTCTCGGTGGCGCCCTCCTCGCTGGCGGCTGTTTCGACAAGCCCTGGTACGAGCAGAACGCGCAGCAGAAGAAGTTCCTGGACGACCTCAAGGATCTCTCCAAGCCCGCGCTCGCCTCCAACAACCCTCTGCAGATTGAGGAAGCCGCCAAGAAAACCGTGGCGCTCGCCGGCAAGGTGGGAGCCTTCGCCGGCTGGCAGGGCGTGCTGAAGGCGATCGATGGCACCGGCCAGAAGGTTGCAATCACCGTCGAAATCGGCCCGCAGGTTTCGCTGTACGCGTTCAACGACTGGACCCTGGCCGTCACCGGCGCCATGGCAGACCAGGTGGCGAGCCTTTTCTCCACACGGTCGCGCGAAACCCCGCCCCCGGGGCTTTCCGACGGGGCGATCGCGGCGCTAAAAACCTTCCGCCTCGGCGAACGCGTGACGCTGGACGGGCGGATGGGAGCAATCGCGGGCTCGGGCCTGTTCGACCTCTCGCGCCTGTTCGGCAAGAGTGACGCCGACAATCGGCAGTTCCTGCAGGCGCCCCGCATCGTGGCGCGGATCGAGGCCATCGCGGCCTCTAAGAAGAGCTAGAGAGGATTACCGCGTGCCGTCCTTCAACTACGATTTCCCCTACGCGTCCAAGAAGCTCCCGGTTTTCGCCGAGAACGTGGTCGCCTCCTCGCAGCATCTCGCGGCCACCGCAGGTCTGCGCATGATGGCCAAGGGCGGCAACGCGGTCGATGCCGCGATCGCCAGCGCCATCGCCATCACCGTGGTCGAGCCGACCATGAACGGCATCGGTGCCGACGCCTTCTGCATCCTGTGGGACGGCACCAAGCTGGTGGGCTTGAACGCCTCGGGTCACTCCCCCGAGTTGATGACGCCCGACAAGTACGAAGGCATGGCCAAGATCCCCGACACCGGCTGGGGCTGCGTCAGCACGCCGGGGGCAGTGTCGCTGTGGATGGCGCTGCATGGACGCTACGGCAAGTTGCCATTCGCCGACCTGTTCGAGCCCGCGATCAAGTACGCCCATGACGGCTTCCGCGTCTCCTACATGGTGGCGCGGCAGTGGGATCGCGCGATCGCGCGACTCAAGGGCCAGGACGACTGGGTGAAGGCGTTCCTGCCGAACGGCCGCGCGCCGCTGCCGGGCGAGGTCTGGAAGTTTCCCGACCAGGCCAGGACGCTCGCCAAGATCGCCGAAACCAAGGGCGAGGCCTTCTATCGCGGCGAGATCGCCGAGGCGATGGACAAGCATGCCAAGGCCACCGGCGGCGCGCTGCGCCGCAACGACCTCGAGAGCCACAAGGCCGACTGGGTCGATCCGATCGGCCTTACCTATCGCGGCACCACCCTGCACGAAATCCCGCCGAACGGTCAGGGCATCGCCGCCTGCATGGCGCTCGGCATGCTTGAGAATTTCGACATCAACGGCCTCGACGTCGACAGCCCCGAGGCCGCGCATCTCAAGATCGAGGCGATGAAGCTCGCCTTCGCCGACATCTGGCGCTACGTCGCCGACCCGCGCTTCATGGACGTGACGTCGGCCCAGCTGCTCGACAAGGCCTATCTCAAGAGCCGCGCCAAACTGATCGACCCGAAGAAGGCCCAGGATTTCGGTCCTGGCGTTCCGAAGGACGGCGGCACGATCTATCTCGGCACCGCCGATGCCTCCGGCATGATGGTGTCGCTGATCCAGTCGAATTACACCGGGTTCGGCTCGGGCGTCGTCGTGCCGGGCACCGGCATCGCATTGCACAACCGCGCTTCGGGCTTCGTGACGACCAAGGGGCATCCCAACCAGGTCGGCCCGAAGAAGCGGCCCTTCCACACCATCATCCCCGCCTTCATCACCAAGGACGGCAGGCCTGTCGCGACTTTCGGGCTGATGGGCGGCGCCATGCAGCCGCAAGGCCACATGCAGGTCTTCTCGCGCATCGTCGACTACGGCCAGAACCCCCAGGCGGCGATCGATGGGCCGCGCTGGCGCGTGCACGAACTCGACAAGACGATCTGGGTCGAAGAACACATGCCGGCCGACACCGCGAACGGTCTGGAGTCCAAGGGCCACAAGGTCACCAGGACCAAGGCACCGAGCTTCGACTTCGGCTCGAGCCAGATCATCTGGCGCTACCCCGAGGGCGGCGCCTATCTCGGCGCCTCGGAAAGCCGGCGCGACGGCGCGGCGGTAGGCTTCTAGCAGCATGGCCGTCGTCAGCATCGCGGGCGACGGCTTTCGCATCGACGGCCGGCCGACCTATCCCGGCCGCGCCTGGCGCGGCCATCGCATCGAGGGGATGCTGTTCAACAGCCGGATGGCCAACGCCATCGCCGACGACGAGAACCCCGAGACGCGGGGTGCATGGTCGTATGCCGACGGACCGTGGGACGCCGAGCGCAGCACGCGCGAATTCATCGCCGCCCTGCCGGCCTACCGCGCGCACGGCTTGCTGGCCGTCTGCCTGAATCTCTCGGGTGGCAGTCCGCAAGGCTATTCCTGGAACCAGCCGTGGAAAATCTGCGGCTTCAACGCCGACGGCACGATCAAGCCGGCTTGGGCGGCACGCCTGGACAGCGTGATCAGGGCCAGCGCCGTGCAGGGCATGGTCGTTATCCTGGGCCTGTTCTACGGCAAGCAAAGCGGCGCGTTCCGGGACGAGACCGCGGTGAAGGCCGCCGTCACCAACACCGTCGACTGGCTGCTGCAGAAGCGCGCGACCAACGTGCTGCTCGAGATCGGAAACGAAGTCGATCTCGAGAACGTCTGGGCCTACGACATCATTGCTGCGGGGCGCTGCCACGAGCTGATCGAGTTGGCCAAGCAGCGCGCTGGCGGCAAGATCCTCGTCAGCACCAGCCTGATCGGCATGCACACGCCCCCCGAGCCGATCGTGGCGGCGTCGGATTTCCTGCTGCCGCACGGCAATCGCGTGTATGGACCCGAGGGACACTTCCAGCCGGCGCCGCATGGAATCCGCCTGCAGGTCGCGCAGTGGAAGGCCTCGCCGGCCTATCGAGGCCAGCCGCTGGTCTACAACGAGGACGACCATTTCGAGTTCGACAAGCCCGACAACCACTTCGTCGCCGCCGTCGAGAGTGGCGCGAGCTGGGGCTATTTCGACTACCGCATGAGCCGCGAGCGCTTCGAGGACGGCTTCCAGTCCCTGCCGGTCGACTGGACGATTTCCTCGAAGCGCAAACGCGCGTTCTTCGGCTTGCTGAAGGAAATTACCGGCAGCTGAGGCCGCCGATCACGTCCCGCAATAGGCTTCTATGCGATAGCCGTCGGGGTCGATCACGAACGCCGCGTAGTACGTCGGGCTGTAGTCGGTGCGGACGCCCGGCTTTCCGTTGTCGGTGCCGCCCTGCTTCAGCGCCGCGGCGTGGAAGGCGTCGACTCCGGCCCGATCCCTGGCCACGAAACAGAAGTGGAGGCCCGACTCCATGTCGGGCTTCACCGGCTTCTTGGACGCCAGCAGCCAGAGGAACGAGCCCTTGTCGCCATAGCCCAGCGCCGTATCGCCATCGCTCAGCCGGGTGTAGCCGAGCGGCTTCAGCACCGCGTCGTAGAACTTCCCGGCCCGCGCGATGTCGCTCACGCCGATCGAAACATGGTCCAGCATCGCCTTCTCCTGTATAACCTATTAACTGGTTATTCGGTTATAAAAGGAGCGCGGGCTTGTCAACCGCCTATCGGGTTATCATGTGGATGAAGATGATCCGCCCCGACCTCTGTCTCGACTACGCAAACACGCGCTACTGGCGCGGCCAGGCAATTCCCACCGAAACCCTGAACGCCCCCGATGATCTCGCGGCTTGGGCCAAGGCCCCCAAGGCGCCGCCGCCTCGCGAATTCGAGCAGGCGCTGGCGTTGCGCGAGTCGATCTACCGACTGTTCGACGGCCAGGCGCAGGGGCGCGGGCCCGCGCCGCGCGATCTCGAGACTCTGAACCAGGCGCTGGCGCGCGCACCGGCCCGCACCACCCTCAAGCGCGGCAAGGACGGCTATCAGTGGGAAGTCGATGCCAGGTCGGGAACGGCGCTGGCGCTGCTGGCGCCGGTGCTGTGGTCGGCGGGCGACCTGCTGGCCGGCCCGCGGCTCGATCGGGTGCGGCGCTGCGCCAACCCGGAGTGCGGCTGGCTGTTCCTCGACGACAGCCGCGCCGGCAAGCGCCGCTGGTGTTCGATGTCGTCCTGCGGCAACCGCGCGAAAGCGCGACGGCACTATCACAAGACCAAGGACGAGGACTCCTAGGCCCAGCAAAAAGGCGCGGCACCCGGTCGGGGCCGCGCCTTGAATTCTTGCTCTTTAGGCACCGTGCGGGCTCTCGCGCTTGGATACAAGCGCTGCCGCCCGCCGCCGCTGACGCGCGGAGCGCGTTAGCGCAGAATGCTCTGGAGCTTCATGGCGACGCCCATGTCGCCTTCGATCTTGAGCTTGCCGGTCATGAACGCGGTCATGCCGTCGAGCTTGCCGTTGATCATGTCGTCGAAATCGCTGAACGCCATCTTGAGTGTGCAGTCGGCACCCTTATCGTCGTTGCTGACGGTCGGCGGATTGGCGTTGCCGTCGATGAAGACGACGCCCTGATCGGTGCTGAACTTGACGGTATTGCCGAAGGACGACTTCTTCGCCGCGCCTTCCTTCATTTTGGTGGTGATTTCCTGCAAGGTCATGGCG
>CAWUOG010000154.1:0-6677 GCA_963923875.1 uncultured Alphaproteobacteria bacterium | reverse complement strand
GAATCGCCATGGCCTTGGGATCGATCTCGGGCTTCTCCGGAAGGAGCACGAGCCGCGGGGCACCCGGCGTCGCGGCCGGCGATTGCTGGGCGTGTGCGCTGGCCCCGATCGCCAGGCCGAGGGCACAACTCGCTATTCCGATCCAGAACTGCTTCATGATTGCCGCAACCTGCCTGTCCAATGTCCGATGAAGAAGAGCCTGTCGCGCGAATATTGAGACAATTCAAGTCGCATGCGCATGACAGTTTGCGACAGAGGACCACCCCGGGAACTTTGGCCGCGTCGGACCTTCCATCATCCGGAAGGTCGTGCCCGTCACCGTCTTCAATCGGGCCTCGATGGTCCAAGGTCGATAGAGGCTCCCCTCTGACCTCAGAGGCCCTTCTCCCGGTCGCGCTCGGCGCGGTCGCGGGCCACGGTCTTGCGGAAGGCAGCGATCTCGGCCCCCCATAGCGGCGCGCGGCGCGCCGAGGCGTAGGCGATCGGGTTGACCGGGCGTCCGTTGATCAGCAACTCGAAATGCACGTGCGGCCCGGTCGTGCGGCCGGTCGTGCCGACATAGCCGATGATCTCGCCCTGGGTGACCTTGGCGCCCGGCACCGCATTGCGCGCGAAACTCTGCAGATGGCCGTACACCGTCGCGACACCGTTGGCATGCTCGATCTCGATCCAGTTGCCGTAGCGGCCCTTGGGCTCGGCGCCGCGCACGATGCCGTCAGCCGCGGCATGGATCGGCGTGCCGGTCGGCGCCACCAGATCGACGCCCTCGTGCATCGCCATGCCGCCGCCGGCGAACCCTCCAAAACCACCCGAGGACGCCGTGCCGCGCCGCTGGGCGAAGTTCTGGGCGAACGGCAGCATGCCGCCGGCCGTTGTGCTGTTCTCCTGCCAGGCCGCATTCGAGCCCAGCACCAGAGGAGGCGGCACCGGCATGCGGGCTGGCCCCATGCCCATGCCGCGCACCGCCGGCTGGTCGAACGGGTCGACCCGGATACCGAAGCCCGACGAGACGACGATGTTGTCGAGCGGCAGGCGCAGCGGCGACGACGTCGTCGCCTGGCCGTTCGCCGTATAGAAGACTTCCGGCCCGAACTTGGGCTTGAAGCGGTGGATCGAGGCGACGCGGCGGCCCTGCAGCTGCAGTTCGGCCCACAGCACGCGGCCGACGCCGATGGGCGCACCCTCGATCGAGAATTGCTGTTCCCAGCGCACGTAGAAGCCATCGCCGTCGCGCAGCTCGCGGCCGAAATCGACGGTGGTCGCGAGGGCGTTCAGGGCTTCCAGCATCGCAGCCGGCGGCACGCCCGCGGCCGACGTCGAGTCGGCGAGCGAGCCCTGGACCTTGCCGCTGACCGCGAGCGCGCGCGTGAAGGGCAACAGGTCGGCGAACTGCTGCTCCTCGCGGTCGCTGCCGAGCAGGCGCTCCTCCTCCGGCCCGGCGGCGAGCACGACACCCGACGCGGACAGGACGAGCGCGCACAGGGCGCCCGGCAGGAAGCCTCTCCTCACCATTGTTCTCTACATTCCTACGGCCTTGCCCTGAAGTCACGTACCAGCCGCTCCGCATCGGCGATCTGCGCCGGCGTCATGCGCGCCTTCAGGGTGGCCTGATCCTTGATCGCCTGGTCGCGGCGATCCTCGTTGCGCGAGGTATAGCTACGGATGGCCAGGCTGATCCATTTGTAGGCCTGCACATCGTCCCGTGGCGGGATCCCCTCGCCGAATCCGTACATGAAACCGATGTTGTTCTGCGCCCGCGCATAGCCCTGCTCGGCCGCCAGCAGATAGAGTCGCGCCGCTTCCCTGTGATCGCGCGGCACACCCTCGCCGCTCCAGTACATCGCGCCCAGCAGGGTCCGCGCCTCGGCGTTGCCGGCCTCGGCGAGCGGCCGCCAAATTTTCACGGCAGCGGCGAAATCCTTGCGCTCGTAGGCGCCGGCCGCCTCCTTCATCTCGGCCTCGAGCGACTGCGCGGCGGCCGGCAGGGCCAGCATCAGAAGAGTCGCGACGAACGCCGGGATTTTCAGGCCGAGTCCCGTTAAGCTTCGCGTCATGAGTATCCGCATCTCCCGCCGCGGGCTGCTCGGGGCATCGATCGCCGCCTCGTTCGGGCCCGCCCTGATTGCACGCCGCACCATGGCGCAGCCGCTGCAAAAGGTCGAGGTGCTGCTCGACTGGAAGCCGCTGCCGACCTACGCCGGATTCTTCATCGCGCGCGAACTGGGCGCGTTCGAGCGACAGGGTCTCGACGTCACCTTCAAGGAAGTGCAGGGCGCGACACCGGCCGCCGAGGCGATCGGCGCCGGCAAGGAGGCGTGGATCGGCACGTCGAGCGGCATGGCGACCGTGATCGGCCGTTCCAAGGGCCTGCCGATCAGGAGCCTCGCCGTCTACTACCGCAAGACTCCCAGCGCGATCTTCACCCGCACCGAGGATCGCATCGCCCATCCACGCGATCTCTACGGCAAGAAGGTCGGGCTCGTTCCCGGCAGCATCACCAGCGAGGAGATCCGGGCGCTGTTCGCGATCAACAAGCTCGACTGGTCGCAGGTCGAGCAGGTACCCGTCGAGTGGGACCCGTTCGCGCTGGTCGAGAAGAAGGTCGACGCGCTGGTCGACTACGAGGAGATGACTCCGGCCGAACTGCTGTCGGAAGGGCGGCGCATCCTGGTGATGCGCCTCGCCGATTTCGGCGTGCGCACCTACAGCCTGAACATGATCGTCAACGACCAGGCCTGGGCCGATCCGGCCCGGCGCGACACGGCGATGAAGATCCTCGACGCCGTGAACGAGGGCTACTCGCTGGTCAACGAGCGGCCCGGCGATGCCGCCAACCACTTCCAGCGGCTGTTCCCGCGGCTCGCGCCCAACTACATCGTGCGCAGCATGGTCTCGGTGTCGCAACAACTCGGACCGCCGCCGGTCGGCGCCCAGACCCGCAACGGCTGGCAGGAGACGATCAACCTGCTGTCGTCGCTGAAGCTGCTCGCCAAGCCGGTCACCGTCGACGACGTCGCGATCTTCAGCTGAGGGGATGCCCCGGCACCAGGCGCGCGCCGTAGCCTGCCGCCACCAGTACCCTCAGCGCTTCGAGCACGGGCGCCGGTACCGCCTGCTCGATCTGAAAGCCCAGCTTCGGATAGACGAGGATCCGGTGCAGGTCTCCGACCATGGCAAGAAGCGTCCGTTCCGGATCCGGCTCGCGCCCGAAGTATTCGACGAGTCCGATCGGTTCGCACTGCATCAGGAGTTCGATTTCCGGCCAGACCTTGAGGCCGGTCGCATGGCCGCGGCGGGTCATGTACGGCTTGGCGACGACCAGCAGCCGTCGACTGTTCACACCGGAGCGCTCCAGCAGGGCGCGCCCGAGGGAAAAGTTCTCCGCCGTGTTCTGCGCGCGGTCTTCCAGCAGAATGGCCTCGCGCGGCACGCCTTCGCGGATCGCCGCTTCGGCGAACACTTCCGCTTCGGGACGTCCCCAACCGGGGTCGAGCAGCCCTCCCCGATGTGCCACGCCGCCGGACATCACGACCAGCCGCGCGAGGCCCTCGTGCCACAGCCGCGCCGCGTGCACGGCGGCATTGGGGTCGAAGCTGCCCAGCACCAGGATCGCGTCCGCGCGAGCCGGCGGGTGCACCAGCCGCATGTAATTCCAGACCGTCGAAAGGGGAGCGCGCAGGGCCGGATCGGACCAGGCCATCTGCCTACCCCACCATGCGCGCCTGCAGGCGGGACGTATCGCGGCGCGCGCCGAGCCGGTTGGCAACCACGATGGCGAGAGTCGTCAGCACCACCATGGTGAGGCTGATCACCGCGATCGCCCCGACGTCGCCGCTCTCCTTCAGGTCGAAGATCAGCACCGAAAGGACTTTGGTCTCCGACGTGAACAGCACGGCGGCGGCCGACAGCTCGCGGATCACCGCGACGAAGATGAAGCACCAGGTCGCGATCGCCGCCGAACTCAGCAAGGGCGCGGTAATGTCCTTCAGCGTGCGCAGGCGGGTGGCGCCCAGCATGCGGCCCGCCTCCTCCAGCTCGGGATGCACCGCATGGAAGGCCGAGCCGAGCTGCTGGTAGGACGCGGGCAGCTCGATGGTGATGAAGGCGACCAGCAGGATCCACAGCGTGCCGTAGAGCGTCTGGGCATAGGCGAGGAACAGGCCGACGCCGAGCACGATGCCCGGGATGGCGAGCGGCGAGGTCGCGAGGAAGGCGAGCGCGCGATGGCCGGGCACGGCGCGGCGCGCCACGATGTAGGCGATCAGCAGCGCCAGCACGCCGCCCAGGGTCGCCGAGGCGACGGCGAGGATGAACGTGTTCTTGAGCGCCGGCAGGGTCGAGCTCAGCTCCCAGAAGGTGAAGCGGATGTTGTGCAGGCTCGCGGTCTCGAAGGTCACGAGCTGCGAGGAAACCGGCGAGAACACGGTGTTGATCAGCGCCGCATAGGGCAGGAAGAGCGGCATCGCCAGCACCAGCATGGCGAACGAAACCGCCGCCCAGCGCAGCCAGCCCAGGCGCACCAGGCGCGGGGCGCCGTACTTGCCGCCCAGCACGGCATAGCCGCGGCGGCCGAGCGCCATCGACTGCAGGCGCAGCAGGGCGACCGTCAGCAGCAGCAGCGGCATGGCCGCGGCCGAGGCGAGCTCGGACTTCGGGGGAAACTGGAACAGGCTCCAGATCTTGGTGGTGAGCGTATGGAAGCCCGCGGGAATGGCGAGGATCGCCGGTGCCCCGAACTGGTTCAGCGCCTGCAGGAAGGCGACCAGCGCGCCGGCGAGCAGCACCGGCAGCGCCAGCGGCACGGTGATGCGCAGCGCCGTCTGCCAGCTCCTGGCGCCCAGCATCGACGAGGCATCCTCGAGTTCGCCAGGCATGCGGTCGAGCGCGTTGGCGACCAGGATGAAGACATACGGGAAGGTGTAACAGGACAGGACGAAGATCAGCCCTTCCAGCGTGTAGATGTCGAACAGCGCCTCGTCGTCGGGCGCCCCGCTCAGCAACCGCCAGAGCTTGTTCAGCAGGCCGGAGTTGGGCGCCGCCAGCATCTCCCAGGCGATCGCGCCGACGAAGGGCGGCGTGACCAGCGAGGCCATGACCAGCGTGCGCAAGGTCCGGCGAAGCGGCATGTCGGTGCGCGCCGCCAGCCAGCCCAGCGGCGCCGCCACCAGGCAGCACAGCGCGCTCACCGAAAAGGACAGGATCAGCGTCGTGACCAGCGGCTCGAGGAAACTGGAATCGGTGAACAGGGTGGCGAAATTGGCGAGGGTCGGATGCCCCTCCTTGTCGGCGAAGGCATAGACGACCAGCCAGCCCACCGGCAGCACGATCATCGCCGCCAGCAGGACGACGACCCCCAGCATCACCGGGTAGGAAAGATCGAACGGCCGCTTCATCAGACCCTGAAGTACTTTTTCATACCTTGAAGTATCGGGCGTAGCGCGACTTGATCTCGTCGGCCTGCTTCTCGACCACCTCGGGTTCCTCGCGCAGGGTCTTGATCTCCGACAACGCCGGCCGGCCGGCCTTCGCCTTGACCTGCCTGTTGGCTGGATACTGGCCGCTGACATCGACGATGAATTGCTGGCCTTCGGCCGACATGATCCAGCTCACGAGCAGACGCGCGGCATTGGGATTGGGCGCCGCCTTGAAGATGCCCATCGGGTTGGAGATCAGCGGCGTGCCCTCGACGGCGTACACGACCTCGATCGGCTGGCCCTTTTCCCGGGCGACCCAGAAGAGATAGTCGCTGCCGTCGACGGCGATGGCGCGTTCGCCGGCCACGATGCGCTTGGGCGGCTCGGTCGCCGACTGGACCTGCAGCACCTTCTGCTTGGCGAGCTTCTCGAAGTAGGACCAGCCGAGCTCGCGCGCGAGCTGCTGCGTCGCCGTCATGATCGTGCCGGAATATCCGGGATGGCCCTTCACCAGCTTGCCCGAATATTTCGGATCGAGCAGGTCCATGAAGCCCCTGGGTGCATCCGCGGGGGCGATCATCTTGCTGTTGTAGGCGATGGTGCTGAGATGGGTGCGCTGGTTGCAGAACGCACCGTCGGCATCGATCATCTCGGCTGGCACATCGCGCGCCATGTCCTGCGAGACGAACGGCGCCAGCCAGCCCTCGCGCTTCCAGACGATAAAGTGCGCGGCATCGGAACTGTTGGCGACATCGACGCGATAGATCTTGCTCGCCATCTCCTGACCGATGCGATTGAACACCCGCTCGGCGCCGCTGCGCTCGACCGCGACCTTGATCGCCGGATACTTCGCTTCGAACGCCTTGGCCATCGGCTCGGCGACGCTGAGATCCATCGCCGTGTAGTAGGTGACCTTGCCCTCCTTCGACGCGGCGTCGACCAGGGCCGGGGTGATCGGCTCCGGCGGTGGCGCAGCCGAGACGACGCGCGCGCCTGACGACAGCAGGGGTGGCAGCAGCGCGCCGGCGGCGAGGAAATGGCGGCGGCGCATGATCACACCTTGAAGAACTTGACGTACTGGGCCTTGATCTCGTCGGCCTTGTCGGCGACGACGGTTGCCTCCTCGCGCAAGGTCTTGATGTCGGCCGACTTCTTCATGTCGGGGCGGTCCTTCACCTGCGGATGCGCCGAGCGCAGGGCACCGACATCGACGTTGAGCTGCTGGGCCTCGGCGGTCATCGACCAGGCATAGAACAGCCGCGC
>CAWUOG010000153.1:0-6685 GCA_963923875.1 uncultured Alphaproteobacteria bacterium | reverse complement strand
TTGCGGGCGTCACTTGGGCGGCGTGGGCCACGGCTTCTGCGGGGCCCTTGCCCGCTCGAACCAGAGGCTGAGCCGCATCACGCCGTCGTCGTCGAAACGGTGGCCCGCGATCTGCAGGCCGATCGGCTTGCCGTCGCTGGTGTAGCCACAATTGATCGACGAGGCCGGCTGTTCGCTCATGTTGTAGGGCATGGTGAAGCCGATATGGTCCATCGCGCGCTCGACACTGTTGCTCGGCATCTCCCATTCTGCGGGGAAGGTCGGCACCGGCGAAGTCGGCGACAGGATGAAATCGAAGGGCTGGATCGCCTTCACCGCCGCGGCGCGGATCGCCATGTAGTTGTTCACGCCCCGGATGACGTCGCGGCCCGAGAGATCGGCGCCGCCGTGACACCACTTGGCGATGAAGGGCAGCACCCGCGCCTGCTTCTCCGGACTGAGCGCCACGAAATCGTTCCAGCTGCGCGCACGCCAGAAGATGTCCTGCAGGTTCAGCATCTCCCCGGTCATGAAGGCCGGCACCGGCGTCACGACCGCGCCGGCGTCGGCGAACAGTTTTGCCGCCGCCTCGATCGCCGCCTTCGTCTCGGCCTCGACCGGCATGCCGCAGCCGGCATCGAGATGCAGGCCGATTTTCAATCCCCTGGGATCGCGCGGCGCGACGTTCCAGTCGATCGCGTGCGGCGGCAGGTTCATGTGGTCGCGCCAGTCGGGCTCGGTGATCACCGACAGAAGAAGGGCCGAGTCCGCGACCGTGCGCGTCATCGGGCCTGCCACGCGGCCGAGGAACGGCGGATCGACCGGCACGCGGCCGTTGCTGGGCTTCAGGGTGAAAATGCCGTTCCAGGCGGCGGGCAGGCGCACCGAGCCGCCGATGTCGGTGCCGAGATGCAGCGGGCCGTAGCCCGCGGCCGCCGCGGCGCCCGCACCGGCGCTGGAGCCGCCGGGGTTCCAGGCGAGATTCCAGGGATTGCGGGTCAGCGGATGAAAGGAACTGCGGCCCGACGACAGCATGCCGTAGTCGGGCATGGTGGTCTTGGAGAGGATGATCGCGCCCGCTTCGCGCACCCGTGCCGCCGCCGGCGCGTCGGAAGCCGCCGGCACCAGATCGGTTGCGGCCGTACCCAGCGGCACCGGCACGCCCTTGGTGGCGATGTTCTCCTTGATGGTGATCGGCACGCCGTCCAGCACTCCGGCTGGCGCGCCCTTCTGCCATCGCTTTTCGGACTCCGCCGCCGCCTTGCGGGCACTGCCGAAATCGGGGGCGTACAGCGCCTTGATCCTGGGTTCCCATTGATCGATGTGGCCGATCACGGCGTCGACCACTTCGACGGGCGAGAGTTTCTTCGATTTGTAGGCGGCCAGCAGGTCGGTCGCGCTGATGTCGTGGATGGCGGTCATGTCTTCTTATAGCCCGTTATGGTTCCGATGGCTTGAGTGGCGGCTTGGATGGCGGCTTGGTCCGGGTGGAGATGAATCTCGTGAGGGGCGGGCCGATGAACAGGACCGCGATCATGCGCACGGTCTGCATGGCCATGACAAAGCTGAGATTGACGTCGGTCGAGGCGGCAATGATGGCGATCGAATCCGAGCCGCCCGGGCTGGTGGCGAGATAGGCGGTCAACGGATCGACATCCGTCATGACCACGAACAGCACCGCAATGCCGCCGCACATCGCGATCATCGCGAAAATGCAGGCCAGGATGGCCGGCAGCGCCCGCATGGCGTGCCCGAGCAGCTGGCGCGTAAAGCGCAGGCCGACGTTCCAGCCGACCAGCGCGTACGCCCCTGCCAGCAGCCAGGGCGGAAGCTCGATCCGTATCCAGCCGAGATGGACCAGCACCGCACCCGCGACCAGCGGCACCAGGAAGGCGCCGGCCGGGATGCGCAGACGGCGGGCGATGACCGGACCGACGATCGCCAGCGCCAGGGTCTCGCCCAGCGCAACCCAGTCGACCGGCGGAAACCAGACGATCTCGGCAGCGGCCTGGCCGGCATGCGAGGTCTCGACGCCGAAGAGCCGCGCCACCAGGGCGGCGATCCCCGCGACCATGACCACACGCAGATACTGCATGAAGGCGACGAGGCGAACGTCGGCGCCGTAATCCTCGGCCATGATCGACATCACCGAGGCGGCTCCCGGGCTGGTACCCCACAGAGCCGTCGTCCCCGGGAGGGCGCCGAGCCGCGTCATCGCCCAGCCGAGAAAGGCGCTCACCACCACCACGGACACTACGCCGAAGGTGAAGAGCAGCCAGTGGCCGGCAATGTCGCCCGCGATCGAAAGCGGGATCGATCGGGCGATCATGCTGCCGACGATGCCCTGCGCCACCACGAAGGGCGCCAGGGGCAGTGAAAGACGCCCGCCATACGAGGCGACCACGATGGCGGCGATCAAAGGCCCCAGCATCAACGCCGCGGGCGCATGCAGCCACAACAGGAGCGCACCGAGGGCTGCAGAAAGGGCGAAAAGGACGGTCCAGTTGCGCCAGCTCGCCATCGTCTACTGCACGAACTCCTCGGCTTCGCCATTCATTCCCGTGAGGGTGGCGATCAACTCGGCCGACGCCGCGGCAAGCCTTGCATCAACCGTGCCGCGCAGCACCAGCGACACCGAAGGCTTGCCATTCCGAAACGCCGGGTAGCTGCCGATGTCGAGATCCTCGAAGCGCTTCTGCAGCGCGCCGAGCGGCTCGGCAATGATGCCTTCGGGCAGATTGGTCCGCACGGTGCGCGAGACGACCGGGGCGCCGCCGACCAGGCGATGCTTCATCGAATGGAACATCGCCTGCATGACGGCGGGAATGCCCGCGAAGGTGAAGACATTCTCCATCTGGAATCCGGGTGCCACCGACACCGGATTGTCGACCAGCGTGCCGCCATGAGGTACCCGCGCCATGCGCCGCCGCGCCGGCGTGAACAGGGCGGGATCGCCATAGTGCTTCGTCATGCGCGCCACGGCCTCGGGATGCTCGGAGATGCCGACCCCGAAGGCCTTGGCGATGCAGTCGGCCGTTATGTCGTCGTGGGTCGGGCCGATGCCACCGGTGGTGAAGACGTAGTCGAACTTGCGGCGCATCTCGTTGAGGGTGTCGACAATGGTCTTCTCGATGTCGGGGACGACCCGGCACTCGACCATGCGCACGCCGAGCTTGTTCAACTCGAGCGCCAGGAATTGCAGGTTGGCGTCCCTGGTACGGCCGCTCAGGATCTCGTTGCCGATGATCAGGAGGGCGGCGGTGACGGTCTTGGGCGCCAAAGGCGCGGAAGTTTCGGGCATTTCAAGAGCCTAGCATGCTCTTGTTACCGTGGGCATCTGATGCCAAATAGGGCCACATGACCAGCCCTCCCGACATCGAGGACGACAGCGTCGACTATTGGCGCCGCGACGAGCGGACCATCAAGATTCACGGCCCGGAAGGGTTCGAGGGCATGCGTCGCGCCGGCCGGCTGGCGGCCGAGACGCTGGATTTCATCGCGCCCTACGTGCAGCCCGGCGTGACCACGGGCGAGCTCGACAAGCTCTGCCATGACTTCATCCAGGACCATGGCGCGATCCCGGCTCCCCTGGGCTATCGCGGATTTCCCAAATCGATCTGCACCTCGATCAACCATGTGGTCTGCCACGGCATACCGGGCGACAAGCGTCTGCAGAACGGCGACATCGTGAATATCGACGTCACGCCGATTCTCGATGGCTGGTACGGCGACACCTCCCGCATGTTCTTCGCGGGCGACGTGGGCGTGAAGGCACGCCGGCTGTGCGACGTCACCTACGAGGCGATGATGCGCGGCATCGCAGCCGCCAAGCCGGGCGGCCATGTCGGCGACATCGGTCATGCCATCCAGACCTATGTCGAGAGCCAGCGCTTCTCGGTGGTGCGGGATTTCTCGGGCCACGGGCTGGGCCGCATCTTCCACGACGCGCCTAACATCCTGCATTACGGCAAGCCGGGCACCGGCCCGAAGCTCAAGCCAGGCATGTTCTTCACCGTCGAGCCGATGGTGAATATCGGCACCTGGCAGGTGAAGATCCTGAGCGACGGCTGGACCGCGGTGACCCGCGACAAGCAGCTCTCGGCCCAGTTCGAGCACTCGGTCGGCATCACCGAAACCGGCGTGGAATTCTTCACGCTGTCGCCCAAGGAAATGGCCAAGCCGCCCTACAACGTGCCGGCGGCCAGCGTCGCCAAGCAGGCCGCGTCGGCCTGATCATTCGATCGGCAGAGTGAATGTCAGCTTCTGGATGCCGGGCTCGGCATCCGGTGAGAGGATGACCGTGCCGCTCAGGCGGCCGCGCTCGCAAGCGAAGGTGAATTTTCCGGCAAGCGCATGCGTGGGCTCGACTCCGTCGAGCTTCGCTTCACCCAGGCGCTGCTTCAGCCTTGTGAGCTCCGCGTCGCGCAGCCGGGGCGGCGTATCGAGCAGGAAGTTATCGGCAAACCGCGTCCCAGCCTGCGCGATGCTGCCGGCGGCGTAAGCCGCGAGCACCCCGTCGATGGCGCGCTTCAGCCACGGCGATGGGGCCCTGGGTACGGGCTTGGGCTGCACCGCCCGATACATTTCCGCGACCCTGACCGTGAGTCGAGACATCGGCGCATAGGTCCGGTTGCCGAAGGCGAACACGCCAACGCCCACGTCGGGCAGAAACAGCATGTGCGAGCCGTAGCCCGGCAGGCCGCCGGAATGATGCAGACGGCGGCCCAGAGCTTTGTCGTCGGAGTCGACGAGACCATAGCCGTAGGCGCTGGCCGGCCCCGGCTTGCCCTCGACCGGATCGGGCTGGAACGGGGACGCGTGGAACAGGGCCATCTCGCGCACCGATGCGCGACGCACCGGGCCGCTCTCCGGGTCATCCCGGGCCGGCCAGGCGTCCAGCAGGAACGCCACGTAGCGGGCGTAGTCGTCGGCTGTGGTGGCGAGCCCGCCCATGGCGCCGACCTCGCCGTCCGGCTCGAGGCGCTCGCGCGAGAAGACACCGTCGTCAAAACGGTAAGGCAACGCAAAGTCCTCGCGCGAAGCGGCGGGCGCGTCGAAAGTGGTGCGCGTCATGCCGAGAGGTGACAGCAGCGTGCGATGGACGAAAGACTGATAGGGCTCGCCGCTCACATTCGTGAGCACGCGCCCCAGCAGGGCATAGCCGAGGTTGCTGTATTCGAAGGCCAGCCCCGGAGGACGCGCGAACAGCGTGCCGGCGGCGATCAGCGCGTCGAGCTCACCCGGAGTCATGCCGAGCACGCGATCGCCCCAGGGATCGTCGGTGACGAAGCCCGCCGTGTGCGTGAGCAGGTGCCGCACCGTCACCGGCGCACTGTCGCGGGTGGGCAGCCTCACTGCCGCGAACTGCGGGACGTAGATCGCGAGCGGCGCGTCGAGTTCCAGCCTGGCCCGGTCGCGCAGCACAAGAATGGCGAGCGCCGTGACGCTCTTGGTCATCGAAGCGATGCGGAAGGCGGTCGCCCGGGTCACGACGCGGCTGGCTTCCCGGTCGGCAAGGCCCAGCGCAGTCACATGGCGCAGTTCCCCACCCTCAACGACGCCCGCGACCACGCCAGGGATGTTCTCCTTCTCGGCGAAGGTCCGGCAGACGGCGTCGATTTCGGCGAAGACGGCATTCATCACGAGAAGCCTAATCCATGGGCTCGACCATTTCCTGCCGCGTTTCTGCCGCGAACGCGGGAAAAAGTCGGCGCATGGGGAAGGCGAAAAGGACGGCGGCGGCCGACGAGCCTGCCGGCACGGAGGGCGGCACGAACGCCAGTGCCGGCGACGACGGCTTGATCGCGCTGCTGGCGGCGGGACTTCGCCTGCAGGCAAGCGACAATCTCTGGCGGGTGAGCGGCAACACCCTGCCCCATCGCATCATCCTGCGGGATGCCGGCGGTGCGTGGAACCGGCTCGACCAGTGCTGGGAGTTCGCCGGCGACGACCCGACTCCACGCCTGAAAGAGGCGCTCGATCGACTTCCGGCGTCTCCTTCCAACGGGATGGGCCACAACAGCGGCGCGCCGGGCCCGGCAGCGCCGCATTACCACGGTCATCGCGGTCGCGTGCGCGAACGGGTGCTGAAGGCCGGCGCGGACTCCCTGCCCGACTACGAATTGCTGGAACTGCTGCTGTTCCACGCCATCGAGCGGATCGACACCAAGCCCCTGGCCAAGCGGCTGCTCGAGCGCTTCGGCACGTTGGGCGACGTCTTTGCCGCCGAACCGGCGCAGCTGCGCGAGTTCGCCATCGACCAGCGCACCCTGGTTCTCTTCCGGGCGCTGCGCGAGACGGCGCGACGGCTGGCCGAGCGCAAGGTCAAGGACATGCCGGTCCTGACCAACTGGCAACAGCTGATCGACTACTGCCATACGGCACTGGCGCACGAGAAGACCGAGCAGTTCCGGATCCTGTTCCTTGACCGCAAGAACGTGCTGATCGCCGACGAGGTCCAGCAGCGCGGCACGATCGACCACACGCCGGTCTATCCGCGCGAGGTGGTCAAGCGCGCGCTCGCCCACAACGCCGCCGCTCTCATCCTCGTGCACAACCATCCCTCGGGCGATCCCAAGCCCTCGCGCGACGATATCGAAATGACCAAGGAAATCGCCAAGGCCGCCGAGGCGCTGGGAATCGCGATTCACGACCATCTGGTGATCGGCCGCAAGGGTCATGCCAGTTTTCGGAGTCTGGGCCTGCT
>CAWUOG010000152.1:0-6693 GCA_963923875.1 uncultured Alphaproteobacteria bacterium | reverse complement strand
GCCGTGACGTACGGCGAACGGGCGCCGAAATCCGCCGCCAGCGCTGCCTCGATCCTTGTGCGTCCGTCGACGAGCAGGGCGATGCAGCGATTGAGCCTTTCGACCCGGATTTCTGCTGTCGGCGGACCGTCGCGCAGCTGTGCGGCGCGCTGATTGACCAGCAGTGCGCGGAGGGCTGGAGAAGAGGACATGATGGAGCTCCGACAGCAGTTCGGAGCCAGTATCGATGTGCCGAGGGGCGGTTGCGAGTCCTTACGCCCTTCCGACAACGCGCCTCTTTCCTTCCTGGACAAGCCCCTGTGCCATCGCCGTCCGCAGGCAGGCGATTCCGAGGATCAAGCCTTTCGCGTTATGTCTTCAGGAACGATTCCCAGCTCCCGGGCCTTGATCTGAAGGGCCAGTACCTTCGAAAAGATGCGGCACTGCGCGAGGCCGCCGGCCAGGAACCACAAGCCGGGCTGTCCTGTGGGGCGCCACATGCCCGCCAGTTCCCCTTCCTCGTCAAATCCCCAGACCGGTCCGACGCGCTCGGCGATCGCGTCCCCAAGCACACGTCGGGCGGACTCCTTCTGGCCCTCGTAGCCGGTCGCCAACACGATCAGGTCGGCAGGACGAACGGTGCCGTCCTTCAGATGCACGCCCTCGGGACAGAATTTCTCTATGTCGGCAAACTGGATCAAGCCGACCCGGCCGTCGACGATCATCTGGGAACAGCCGGCGTCGAAGTAGTACCCGCCGCCCCGGTTGCCGTACATGATCTGCCAGCCAGTGCCGTCGGGACCGGACGTCAGCTTGAAGCCACGCTTGCGAAGACCGTCCAGCAGGACCTTGTCGGCCTCGGCATTCTTCTTCGTGATCTGCTGGTGCGAGCGGGCATAGATCGGGTAGGGGACCGACGTCGCCAGCAGATCGCAGTCCTCGAACGAAATGTCTTCGTCGTAGAGAGCGTAAGGCGCCTGCGCCTCCTTGAGACTGACCACGAGCGTCGGGCGGTTCTGGATGATCGATACCTCCGCCGCACCCGACACGGCGAGATCCTGGGCGACGTCGTGGCCGGACGTGCCGGTGCCGAGCACCAGCGCGCGCTTGCCCTTCCAGTCCAGGCCGCTGCCGTAGTCGCCCGAGTGCCGCACGGTACCCTTGAAATCCTTGAGGCCGGGCAAGTCCGGCCACTTTGGAATCGTGCTGACTCCGTTGCAGAATACGATGTGGCGCGGATGCATGACCCGCTCCGTGCCGTCCGATCGCTTCAGTCTCGCCGTCCAGCGCCGTGCCGTGTCGTCATAGGTTGCTTCCGCGAGTTCCGTTCCGGTCCAGACGTTGAGTTCCAGTGCCTCGGCGTAGATCTCGAACCAATTGGCCAGCATGTCCTTCGGAATGAAGACCGGCCAGGAACGCGGAAAAGGCATGTAGGGAAAGTGATTCACCCGCGTCTCGTTGTGCAAGGTGAGCGCGTGGTAGCGGCGGCGCCAGGAATCTCCCAGCCGCTGCTCGCGGTCGATCGCAAGCGTATCGACGCCCAGCATCGAGAGGCGGGCCGCCGTCATCAGGCCTGCCTGCGCAGCGCCGACCACCAATACCGTCGGATCTCGGTCGGCATAAGCGGCGGCTGACCTGCGCCGGTCGGCCCAATTCTCGCCGCCGAAATTGCGCTTCCAGTCGACATTCTGCCAGCGCCGCCCATTGGCCGGATCCTCGTGACCGCGGATTTCGTCGAGCGACGTCATCAGCGTCCAGGCCCGGGGCTTGCTGCCATTGGAGACGAGGCGGACAACGCCGTTGCACGGCCCGACTTCCGTTTGGAATGTGAAGATTGCCTCGATTGCCGGCGTACCGGCGCGCGTAACCGCGCGGGGCGGGGTACGGCCGGGGGCAAGCTGCAGATCGCGGGGCGTTACCTGGCTCAAGGCGGAAGCCAGGCGCTTTGCGATCAGGTCGGCGCCGGACGTTGTATGCAGATCCCAGGTGAACGCCAGGATATCGCGCCAGTGGCATTCGTCGGCAAAAAGCGCGGCAAGCCTGCTTACGTCGCGCGAGGCCAGAGCGGCGGCGAAATCGTTGAGCCAACTCTCCGTCGTCGCCTTTGCCGATACGTTCGTGGTGATGCCATCCATGGCGCCATTTCCTCCGGGCCCGGCGTCGACCGTACACACGGAGCGCGCCTGCCATTCAATCCCCTACAAGTGAATTCTAGAGGCAGTCCCGGTGACGTCCACCAAGGTGGGAAGGGTGCGGCGTTAGGGCAAAGCCGGTGGCTCGCAGGACGAAAGGCGCGGTCCCGATGGCGCCGGGATTTTCAGGAGGCCTTGCGCAGGTCCGGCACGTACGGCCGCGACGCGAAGTGTTCCTGGTTGTCGCCGCGCGCAAAACGCAGCCCGGCCCGCCGGAGCGCGCCGTCGTCGACCACGTCGAGCGGCACGAAGTAGCGGTCGTCATCCTTGATGAAGGTGTCGTTGTCAGTGCGGTTGTAGCAAATCAGCAATGTCCAGCGCCGGTTGGGTGAGCGGTTGGCATCCGACCGGTGGATTGCGTTGCAGTGGAAAATCAGTGCGTCGCCCGGCGCCAGCTCGCAATGCTCGATCGGGCACTTCTCGATGATATGCGGCATGCGCTTGGGGTCGACTTCGTTCTGGGTGGGAGACAGTGGCGTGTGATCGATGCGGCCCAGGCGGTGCGATCCCGATGCAATCTGGAGACAGCCATTTTCCTTGGTGGTGTGATCGAGGGCGATCATCACCGACAGCAGGTCGGGCCGCAGACAGCCATTGTAGTACCAATAGCCGTAGTCCTGGTGCCATTCCCAGGCGCCACCGACTTCCGGCTCCTTGGCGGTGAGCTTGGACTGGAAATGGTAAACCGGACCGCCGAGCAGGGCGGCCGCCGTGTCGACCATCCGCTGGCAGCGCGCGGCCAGGCCATAGACGGAATCACCGGCTCGGTTCCAGAGGGCAATGCGGGTCGAACGGCCTTCGCCATCGCGCCGGTCGAGGATGGAGTCGCGGACCGCGGGGTCGCGCTCCATTGCATCGGTCAAGAGCTTTACCTCGTCCGGCGCGAAAAGGCCGCGTGCGTAGGTGAAGCCCCTCTCGGCAAATTCCGTCGCCTGCGCGGCATTCAGAATGTTGGGCATGAGCGTTTCTCCCGAAGTACGGATTTCAGAATAGCACGCCACAAACCGGCCACTTTATTGCAGTTGAAGTTCAATATTGAATGATCGATAGAGGCCACCGTGCTCTTCACCAAGCGAACGACGGACATGAGCAGAAATTCAACCACGCCGACGGCGACGCGCCGAACCATCATGAAAGGTGCGGCCGCATCGGCGCTGGTTCCAGCCGTCCTTGGCGCAGCGCAGGCCCAGACTCGCCCGGCGGCTCCCTCGGTAGCAAGACCTCAAGGCGGCCTGAATATCCTGTTCGTCTTCACCGACCAGGAGCGCTACCACGCGAACTGGCCTGCCGGCCTGTCCTTGCCGGGGCACGAGCGCCTGCAGAAGCGGGGCGTAGCGTTCACCAATCATCAGTGCCCGGCGACGATGTGCACATCATCGCGCTCGGTGATGTTGACCGGCCTGCAGACCCCGGACAACGGAATGTTCGAGAATCTCGACGTGCCCTGGATGCGCGATCTACCGACCAAGAACCCGACCATCGGGCACATGCTGCGCAAAGCAGGCTACTACACTGCCTACAAGGGCAAATGGCACCTCAGCCGCGAGACTGATACCAAGGCGATCGAGAAATTCATGACGCCGGAAATGGAGAAGTACGGCTTCGCAGACAATTTCTCGCCCGGCGATCTGATTGGCCACACATTGGGCGGCTACAGCTTCGACCACATCACGGCGGGCAGTGCCATCAACTGGCTACGGACAAAAGGCCGGCCATTGTCGGACGACGGCAAGCCGTGGTGCATGTATGTGAGCTTCGTCAATCCGCATGACATCATGTACTTCAACACCGATGCGCCCGGCGAAAGCGTGCAGGATACCGGCAGGCTGCGCCTTCACGCCGCCCGTGCACCCGAGCATGCGCTGTACAAGGCAAGTTGGGACGTGCCGGTGCCCGCGAGCCTGCGCCAGCCCCTGGATGCGCCGGGCCGGCCCCGGGCGCATCGCGAGTTCGACCATGTCTGGGACTACATCCTGGGCAACGTGCCGCTTGAGGACGCGCGCTGGAAGCGCTTCAACGACTACTACATCAACTGCATTCGCAACGTCGACCGTTCGCTGGAGGCAGTGCTCGCCGAACTCGATGCGTTGGGACTGTCCGAGAGGACCATTGTCGTCTTCACGGCCGACCACGGCGAGATGGCTGGAGCGCACGGGCTCCGCGGCAAGGGGCCGTTCGCCTATCAGGAGACGAACCACCTGCCGCTCTTCATCACGCACCCTGACGTAAGCGGCGGGCAGACCTGCAAGGCACTGTCGAGCCATATCGATCTTGTGCCCTCGGTCCTGTCCATGGCCGGCGTGAAGCCGGATCGTGCCGGCGAAATCGCCGGCCGCGCCTTGCCGGGGCGCGATCTTTCGTCCCTGCTTTCCAATCCGGGCAGCCAGGCCGTCGACGCGGCGAGGCCGGCGACGCTGTTCACCTATAGCGGCCTCGCCAGCAACGATTCCGGTGTCTTCGATTTCGCGGCCAAGGCGATCATGGCCGGCAAGGACCCCAAGGAGGAAGCCAAGCGCCAGGGCTTCAAGCCCGACCTCAGGAAGCGGGGACATGTTCGCTCGGCGTTCGACGGGCGCTACCGCTTCACCCGGTACTTTTCTCCGCTCGATCACAACAGCCCTGCGACACTCGACGAACTGTTCAAGTGGAACGATGTCGAACTCTATGATCTCTCACGTGACCCCGGGGAGATGAACAATCTGGCGCTCGACCGCGCCGCCAATGGCCAGGCGATCATGGTGATGAACGGCAAACTGGAAGACATGATCAAGGTCGAGATCGGCAAGGATGACGGCCGGGAGTTGCCCGATCTCCCCGGCGTGGACTGGGGAATAGACAAGGTCGATCTCTAGGGCGAGGGTTGTCGGGGCGGCCGGGAGCCCCCGGGGAGGGGAGGCCGGTAGCATTGCCGGGCCAGGTTCGGCCGAAGGAAAAATGATACGGTCGCTCTTGCAGACGCGACCGGAATGGGGACCGCCACATGGCAAAGACCGTCAAGACCGGGCAGGTGAATGCCATGCCCGCGCTACCGCAGATCCAGCCCGGCAAGTACGCCGACGGCATGCCCCTGGATCAGCTGCGCTACCTCGAGTGCAAGATCATCCTGAAGCCCAATCACTTCACGTCGCGCTCGAGCCTGTTCGACTTCGGCAAGCTGCTCAGGCGGCCGGCGAAGGAGCACGGCATTTCCTTTCAGTCCGGAAGTTACGCCGGGCAGCCGCTGAAGATCCGCGAAGTCCTGTTCATGGATACCGCCGATTTTCGTCTCTACAACAACGCCTTCATCCTGCGACGCAGGATCCCCTATCGTGACGGCTTTCCCGACGGCGATCCCGAAATCGTGTTCAAGTATCGGCACCCCGACCTGCAGAAGGCAGCGGAAATGGATGTGCGACCCAACATCCAGGCCGACTACCGGATCAAGTTCAAGGCGGAAGCGTTGCCGCTCAAGGACGGCCTGGGCGGCATTCGCATGCTCTACTCCCACAACGTCCAGTTCGCCATGCACGCTGCCGCCGAGAGCATGCATACGTCCCTCGAATGGCTGGCCGGTGTCCTGCCGGCCCTGCACGCCGTGAAGCGCTCGCCGGGCGAGCGTGTCGAACTGGTAAATGGCACCATTGTCGAGGAGGTCCTCCAGGACATCGGAGAACTGGATTTCGGCAACGGCTTCCGTCCGGTCGTCAATGTGGCGCTGTGGCGAACCCGTGGCGAGCATCGGCCGCTGGTCGGGGAGTTCGCCTTCCAGATCAAATTCAAACGCAGCGAAGAGCTCAATCGCGCCAACCTCGATCGCGGCCGGGCCTTTTTCAAGCAGCTGCAGTGGGAGGCACGCGACTGGATGCAGCTGGGCGCGACAAAGACCGGCATCGTCTATCACCTGAAGGGCAATCCGCCGAACGCGCACGAGTGAAGCGTGATGATGAGCCTCGGTCTTCCCCGCGACCTGAGCGGCATCCGGTTCGCAGTGAACGTCTTCATCGCGGCGACGATCGTCTGGTACGCGATGGAGCGGATCGCCGATACCAACGCTATCTGGGCGATCGCGTCGATGGTGGCAGCGTCGGATCCGCGGGTGGAGGAGGCGGCGCGCCTGTTTCGCGCGCGCATGATCAATGTGCTGGCGGGATGTGCCGTCGGCTTCGTGGTTCTTGCGATCGGCGAGCCCGGCCACTGGAAGATACCGGCAGCCCTGAGCCTCGCCGTTCTGGTCTCGACCTATCTCGTGCGTGTCCAGACCATGTGGCGGCAGGCGCCGATCACGGCTGCCATCGTCATTGCCGGAGGGCTGTCGGCCCATTCGAAGCTGTCCGGCATGGAACACGGTCTGCACAAGGTGGCCGAGGTGATCTTCGGCTGCGTCGTCGGTTGGGCCGTGAGTGTTGCCATGGCCTGGATCTGGCCGATCGGCGCGGTCGAGGAAGCATCGAAGTCCTGATGCTGGCGCAGTGGCGCGTCAGGCCGGCGTAAAGACGTTCCTGCCGTCCTTCGGTCCGACGATGACCCTTCGACCGAGCTGTTC
>CAWUOG010000151.1:0-6730 GCA_963923875.1 uncultured Alphaproteobacteria bacterium | reverse complement strand
CGGACGTTACGGGCGTCGTGAGCCTTCCGGAAGGCACGGAGATGGTGATGCCGGGCGACAACGCGCGGATGGCGGTGGAGCTGATCCAGCCGATCGCGATGGACGAGGGCCTGCGCTTCGCCATCCGCGAGGGCGGCCGCACCGTCGGCGCCGGCGTCGTCACCAAGATCGTCAAGTAACCGATCCGGAAGCGAGACCGATCATGGCCATGGACAACACCAATATCCGCATCAGGCTGAAAGCCTTCGATCACCGCGTGCTCGACCAGTCGACCAGCGAGATCGTGAGCACGGCCAAGCGGACGGGCGCGCAGGTTCGTGGGCCCATTCCGCTGCCGACGGGTATCGAGAAGTTCACGGTCAACCGTTCGCCGCACATCGACAAGAAGTCGCGCGAGCAGTTCGAGATTCGCACCCACAAGCGCGTTCTCGACATCGTCGACCCGACCCCCCAGACCGTGGACGCGCTGATGAAGCTCGACCTCGCCTCGGGTGTCGACGTCGAGATCAAGCTCGGCGCTTAAGAGAGACAGGGAAGAGGAACAGACCATGCGTTGCGGTCTCGTCGCCCAGAAGGTCGGCATGACCCGCGTCTTCAACGACGCCGGGGAGCATGTGCCCGTCACCGTTCTGAAGGTGGATCAGCTGCAGGTTGTCGCCGTCCGCTCGGAAGAGAAGGACAAGTACACCGCAGTTCAGCTCGGCTACGGCAAGGCCAAGGTGAAGAACGTGAGCCAGCCGATGCGCGGCCACTTCGCCAAGGCCAAGGTCGAGCCGAAGAAGAAGCTCGTCGAGTTCCGGGTCGCCAAGGACGCCGTCCTCGAGGTCGGCGCCGAGCTGGTGCCGAGCCACTTCGTCGCCGGCCAGTTCGTCGACGTCGTTGGTACCTCGATCGGCCGCGGCTTCACCGGCTCGATGGTGCGCTGGAACTTCCACGGCCTGGAAGCCTCTCACGGCGTGTCGGTGTCGCACCGCTCGCACGGCTCGACCGGTAACCGCCAGGATCCCGGCCGCACCTTCCCCGGCAAGAAAATGGCCGGCCACTACGGCCACGAGCGCGTGACCACGCAGAACCTGAAGGTCGTCCAGGCGGACGACGAAAAGGGCCTGCTTCTGGTCTCCGGCGCCGTCCCGGGGCCGAACGGCGGCTACATCATCGTCAAGGACGCCTCGAAGAAGAAGCGCCCGAAGGACGCTCCGTACCCGGCCGGCCTGCGCAAGGCTGCCGCCGCGGCGGAAGCTCCGGCGGCCGACGCCGAACCGAAGGCTTAAGGATCCGATCATGAAGATCTCGGTCAAGACCATCGAGGGCGGCAGTGCCGGCGAGCTCGAACTCGCCGACGCGGTGTTCGGCGCTCCCGTCCGCCAGGATATCCTGCAGCGCTGCGTTGTGTGGCAGCTGTCGCGCCGCCAGCAGGGCACGCACAAGTCCAAGGGCCGCGCGGAAGTCACCGCGACCGCCAAGAAGATGTACGCCCAGAAGGGGACTGGCCGTGCCCGTCACGGCAACGAGGCGGCGCCTCAGTTCCGCGGCGGCGGCAAGGCTTTCGGCCCGGTCGTGCGCAGCCATGCCAGCGACCTGCCGAAGAAGGTCCGCAAGCTCGCGCTGCGCACTGCGCTGTCGGCCAAGGCGGCCGAGGGCAAGCTGATCGTGGTCGATGCCGCGACGCTCGCCGAACCCAAGACCGCCAAGCTCAAGGGCCATTTCGGCAAGCTCGGCTTGTCGAGCGTGCTGGTCATCGCCGGCGCCGAAGTCGACAAGAACTTCGCCAAGGCCGCGGCCAACATCGCCCATGTCGACGTCCTGCCGCAGCAGGGCGCCAACGTTTACGACATCCTGCGCCGCGACACGCTGGTGCTGACCAAGGATGCCGTGAAGCATCTCGAGGAGCGCCTGCAATGAGCGCGAAGACCGCGATCAAAGTCAGCCGTGCGCGCATGTACGAAGTGATTCGTGCGCCGCTGATCACCGAAAAGACCACGAACGGCTCCGAGCACAGCCAGGTGACGTTCAAGGTCGCCGCCGATGCCACCAAGCCCGAGATCAAGCAGGCCGTCGAAGGCCTGTTCAAGGTCAAGGTGAAGGCGGTCAACACGGTCAACGTGAAGGGCAAGAGCAAGCTCTTCCGCGGCCGGCCCGGCGAACGCAGCGACTGGAAGAAGGCGATCGTGTCGCTGGCTGAAGGTCACAAGATCGACGTGACCACGGGCCTGTAGGACTGAGGAACGACCAATGGCTTTGAAGAATTTCAAACCGATCACGCCGTCGCTCCGGCAGCTGGTCATCGTCGACCGCACCGGCCTGTGGAAGGGCAAGCCGGTCAAGTCGCTGACCAAGGGCAAGACCGAGTCGGGCGGCCGCAACAACCACGGTCACATCACCGCGCACCACCGCGGCGGTGGCCACAAGCGCCGTTTGCGCCTGGTCGACTTCAAGCGTCGCAAGGTCGACGTCACCGCGACCGTCGAGCGCCTCGAATACGATCCCAACCGGTCGGCCTTCATCGCGCTGATCAAGTACACCGACGGCGAGCTCGCCTACATCCTGGCGCCGCAGCGCCTGAAGGCGGGCGACGAGGTCGTGTCGGGCGACCGTGTCGACATCAAGCCGGGCAACGCCATGCCGCTGGGCAACATGCCGGTCGGCACGATCGTGCATAACGTCGAGCTCAAGAAGGGCCGCGGCGGACAGCTGGCTCGTTCCGCCGGCACCTATGCCCAGCTCGTCGGCAAGGACGCGGGCTATGCCCAGCTCAAGCTCAACTCGGGCGAACTGCGCCTGGTGCCGGCCGAGTGCCTGGCCACCGTCGGCGCGGTCAGCAACCCGGACAACCAGAACACCGTGATCGGCAAGGCCGGTCGCACCCGTTGGCTCGGCCGTCGCCCGGTCGTTCGTGGCGTCGCCATGAACCCGGTCGACCATCCGCACGGCGGTGGTGAAGGCAAGACCTCGGGCGGCCGCCATCCGGTCACCCCGTGGGGCAAGCCGACCAAGGGCAAGAAGACCCGCAAGAACAAGGCAACGGACAAGTACATCATCCGTCGCCGGTCTGCGACGCGCTAGGAGATAGGCAGTGGCACGTTCCGTTTGGAAAGGCCCCTTCGTTGAGGGCAGCCTGATCAAGAAGGCCGAGAAGGCGCGCGGCAGCGTGCGCAGCGACGTGATCAAGACCTGGTCGCGCCGCAGCACGATCCTGCCGCAGTTCGTCGGCCTGACGTTCGGCGTCTACAACGGCAAGAAGTTCATCCCGGTGAACGTCACCGAGGAAATGGTCGGTCACAAGCTGGGCGAATTCTCGCCGACCCGGACCTTCACCTCGCATGCCGGCGACAAGAAGGTCTCGAAGGAGTAACGCGCGATGAGCAAGCCATCCGCTCCCCGCCGCGAGGCGGACAACGAAGCCAGGGCCGTGTTGCGCACCGTCCGTATCAGCCCGCGCAAGCTCGACCTCGTCGCCGCCACGATCCGCGGCAAGAAGGCCTCGTCGGCCGTCAACGAGCTCACGTTCTCCAAGAAGCGCATCGCGCAGGACGTCAAGAAGGCCCTGAACTCGGCGATCGCCAATGCCGAGAACAACCACAATCTCGACGTCGATCGCCTGATCGTGGCCGAGGCTTCGGTCGGCAAGGGGCTCGTCATGAAGCGGTTCCAGACCCGCGGCCGGGGCCGTGCGGCGGGAATCGTCAAGCCGTTCAGCCACCTGACGATCGTCGTGCGCGAGCGTCCCGAGGCGGAGGAAAAGTAAGATGGGTCAGAAGGTCAATCCGATCGGCCTGCGTCTGGGCATCAACCGGACCTGGGACTCGCGCTGGTACGCCGAGGGCGGCGAATACTCGACGATGCTCCATGAGGACATCCACATCCGCAAGGTGCTGCGCGAGCGGCTGGCCCAGGCCGGCATCGCCAAGATCGTCATCGAGCGCCCGGCCAAGCGTGCTCGCGTCACGATCCACACCGCCCGTCCGGGCGTGGTGATCGGCAAGAAGGGCGCCGACATCGAGAAGCTGCGCGGCGACCTCGCCAAGATGACGAAGGGTGAAGTGGCCCTGAACATCGTCGAGATCCGCAAGCCCGAGATCGACGCTACGCTGATCGCCGAAAACATCGCCCAGCAGCTCGAGCGCCGTGTCGCGTTCCGCCGCGCCATGAAGCGCGCCGTGCAGTCGGCAATGCGTCTCGGTGCCCAGGGTATCCGTATCAATTGCTCGGGCCGCCTGGGCGGTTCGGAAATCGCCCGCATGGAGTGGTATCGCGAAGGCCGCGTGCCGCTGCACACGCTGCGCGCCGACATCGACTACGGCATCGCGACCGCCTTCACCACCTTCGGCACCTGTGGCGTCAAGGTTTGGGTGTTCAAGGGCGAAATCATGGCGCATGACCCGATGGCGCACGACAAGCGCGCCGAAGAGGGCCAGCCGCAACGGACGCCGGCGCGCGTCGAGCGCACCGAGCAGAGGGACGCGTAAGTCATCATGCTGCAACCCAAGCGCACCAAATACCGCAAGGCCTTCAAGGGCCGGATCAGCGGCGCCGCCAAGGGTGGTTTCAACCTCGACTTCGGGTCCTATGGCCTGAAGGCGATGGAGCCGGATCGCCTGACCGCCCGCCAGATCGAGGCAGCCCGCCGCGCCATCACGCGCCACATGAAGCGTGCCGGCCGCGTCTGGATCCGCGTGTTTCCGGACGTGCCGGTCTCCAAGAAGCCGGCCGAAGTCCGCATGGGCTCCGGCAAGGGGGCGCCCGAGTTCTGGGCGGCTCGCGTCAAGCCGGGCCGCGTGCTGTTCGAGCTCGACGGCGTGCCGGTGACGGTCGCCAAGGAAGCCCTGGCGCTCGCCGCCGCGAAGCTTCCGATCAAGACGCGCTTCGTCGCCCGTATCGGCGCCGAAGGCTGAAAGAGGGATTGAGGGAAATAGCCATGAAGGCCAGCGATCTTCGTCCCAAGACCACGGACCAGCTCAAGGAAGAGCTCGGCAACCTGCGGAAGGAGGCGTTCAATCTGCGCTTCCAGAAGGCGGGCGGCCAGCTCGGCAAGACGGCACGCGTGCGCCAGGTGCGCCGCGACATCGCCCGCATCAAGACGGTGCTGGGCGAGAAGGCCGCGGGTTAAGGAGTTACAGATGCCGAAGCGAATTCTCGAAGGCGTCGTCGTCAGCGACAAGATGGACAAGACCATCGTCGTGAAGGTCGAACGGCGCGTTCAGCACCCGATCTACAAGAAGTTCATCCGTCGCTCGAAGAAGTATCACGCGCACGACGAAACCAACGCCTTCAAGGGCAAGGTCGGCGAGAACGTGAAGATCCGCGAGTGCCGTCCGATCTCCAAGACCAAGAGCTGGGAAGTTCTGGTCGAAGGTGCGAAGGCCTAAGGCGGGGTTGGGAGCAGCAACATGATCCAGATGCGGACCAACCTCGAGGTCGCCGACAATTCCGGCGCCCGTCGAGTCCAGTGCATCAAGGTGCTGGGCGGCTCGCGCCGCAAGTACGCCTCGGTCGGCGACGTCATCGTCGTGTCGATCAAGGAAGCCATTCCGCGCGGTCGCGTGAAGAAGGGCGAAGTTCATCGCGCCGTCGTCGTGCGGACCTCGTTCGCGCTGCGCCGCACCGACGGCTCGGCGATCCGTTTCGACCGTAATGCCGCGGTGCTCATCTCCAAGCAGGACGAGCCCATCGGAACCCGTATTTTCGGACCGGTGACTCGCGAGCTGCGCGCCAAGAAGTTCATGAAGATCATCTCGCTCGCGCCGGAGGTCCTGTAGGCCATGGCCATGAAGATCCGAAAGGGTGACCGCGTGAAGGTCATCGCCGGCCGCAGCAAGGGCAAGATCGGCGACGTCCTGCGTGTGCTGCCGACCGAGAGCCGTGTCGTCGTGTCGGGCGTGAACGTGATCAAGCGTCACACCAAGCCCGGCCGCGCCGACGCCGGCGGCATCATCGAGCGCGAGGCCGCGATCCACGTCTCGAACGTGGCTCTGCTCGATCCGAAATCCGACAAGCCGACCAAGGTCGGTTTCAAGTTCCTCGATGATGGTCGCAAGGTTCGCTTCGCGCGAGCCTCTGGCGAAACCATCGACCGCTAAGACAGCTAGGAGAACGGGCCATGCCCGCGCGACTGCAAGAACACTACATCAAGAACGTCCGCGACGCGCTGACGAAGGAGTTCAACTACAAGAACCCCTTCCAGGTGCCGAAGCTGGACAAGATCGTGATCAACATGGGCGTCGGTGAGGCGGTCAACGACCGCAAGGCCGTCGATGGCGCCATGGCCGATCTGGCGGCGATCACCGGCCAGAAGCCGATCGCCACCAAGTCGCGCATGTCGATCGCGACCTTCAAGTTGCGCGACGGTATGGCGATCGGCGCCAAGGTCACGCTGCGCCGCGACCGCATGTACGAGTTCATCGATCGACTGGTGAACATCGCGCTGCCGCGCGTTCGCGACTTCCGCGGCCTGAACGGCAAGTCGTTCGACGGCAACGGCAACTTCGCCATGGGTCTCAAGGAACAGATCGTGTTTCCCGAGATCGAGTACGACAAGGTCGACATGGTGCGCGGCATGGACATCATCATCTGCACGACGGCGAAGACGGACGCGGAAGCCAAGGCGCTTCTTCGCGGTTTCGACTTCCCCTTCGTGAACTGAGGCCGGAGAAAAGAAATGGCCAAGACGAGTTCGGTCAACAAGAACAAGCGCCGCGAGAAGATGGCGAAGCAGTACGCTGGCAAGCGCGCC